>DATEAU010000220.1:0-4359 GCA_035288165.1 Bathyarchaeia archaeon | reverse complement strand
TGCCGTCGCGGATTCGCTTGGCACCGATTTCCGCAATTCGCTCTCTAGATTCCTCGAGGCTTCGCAGAAACTCGCAAGCGCTCGAAGAAACTACCCGAGCCAAATCACCAACTCGCCTCTTTTGGCTGCATTTCACGTTGCTTGTTACCCAGTTAACGGCGTTTCGCATCAGCGGCTCTGTCGGTCGCGAAGAAAACAGCAAATCCCTTGCCTTAGACAGTTCGCCAAGAAATTCCTCTCGAGTTTTGGCATTTGTTTCTTTCGCTAGAACCTGCAACGCCTCTAAGGCGGCTATGGCAACATTTCTTGCTCCTTTCACTTCCAGTTGCTGAATTCTGTCTGCAGTATTTTGAACCACTTCCACGATTTTTCACCTTTAAGAACGTGACGGGAAGCAATTATGTATGGTGAAGCATATAAGCAGATTGAAACAAGTGATAAACTCTATGCTGCCAGACGACGAAGGCATCCGCAACATTCTTCAACCTATTATCGGACCTTGGTACGAATCGTTAGAAAACCCGGTGAACGCTCAACAGCAAACCCTCTACGACTTACTGAAAAAATATGGCGCAACAGACTATGGAAGCCGCTTCGGAGCTCTTCACACCAACGGAATCCAAGATTACCAGCGAAACTTCCCAGTAATCAACTACTCTGGGTTGCTGCCTTATCTTGCTCAAGTCAAAAACGGCAACTACCAAACCTTTCTCTCCGAACCCCCAGTCGCTTGGGTAATGACGCGAGGCTCAACAGCTGGAAAATCAAAAGTCCTCCCCGCAACGCAGACACACTTGAAACAGATTTTCACCTGCGGCGCCCGAGCACTAATACACTACGCGTTAAGAACGAAAAATTTTGACGTGTTCACGGGAAACATTCTGAACCTGAACTTTCCCTCAAGCGTCCACACCATGACCATGGATGGAAAGGAAATGACGTACGGATACAGCAGCGGTACATACGCTAAGCTCAACCCAATGTTCGAGCGTGTCAGCCTCATCCCCAGACAAGAAGAAGTGGACACGCTCGGCTCAGGAATAAGCCACGAAGACTGGGAACGCAGATTCGAACTCGTTTATCAGCAAGCTCGGGACAAACCCGTTCCCGCGACCATGGGCGTCACACCCGTAATTCTTGCGTTCGCCCGCTACGTTAAAAACAAACACGGCAAAAAACCCGCCGACCTCTGGAAACTCCAAGCCTTGTTCTGCACAAGCGTCCGCAAAATCCAATTCAAGTACGCGCCAGTTCTGCGCAAATACTTCGGTAACGTACCCGTCGTGGAAATGTACACTGCCACTGAAGGCGTCTTCGCACAGCAGTACGATGACCTGCCATACGTCACGCCAAACTATGACTCATACTTCTTTGAGGTCATAACTGGAAAAGGCGCAAAAATGCTCCATGATCTGAAACGCGGCGAATGGGGAAGACTCATAATCTCTACCTGCATGTTCCCCCGTTACGACATCGGCGACATGATAGAAGCCGCTGGCAACAACCACTTCCGAATCTTTGGAAGACGCAACACTATGACGCTGCTAGAGCACAGGCTGTACCGAGCGTTTTTAGGCTGGCTTCTCTAAGCTGGCGGACCAGGCGAAGGCATGTGCCTGCGCGCCATAGTTGCAACATAGACGCCGACGATTATGATTACTACGCCAATCAGCAACAGTATCACAGAGCTTGCTAAGCCGCCTCTCAACCACGATGTCGTCGCGTTAATGTACGCTACCGCACCGATGAGGATAAGGATTAACCCTCCGACTAAGAATCCGAGAAAGCCGAACTGGCTGGTGTCGTGTTTCTCGCCTTTTTCTGGTTGCTGCTTTTCCTGTTTCTCGTTTTTCTCACCCTTCTCAGCTTTTTCCTGCCTCATCGGCGGAGCTGGAGGTGGTGACGGAGTGGGTGCTGCTTGATATGCTGTTTCCATTTTCAGTGATGCGCCGCAACGTGGGCAAAAAGCCATGCCTTCCTCAACCTTGTTTCCGCATTTTGGACAATACGGCATAAACTTCATCCTCAGTAATCACCTATTGGAGAATGACTATTTAAAATATGCACCCGCATTGTAGCGGGAAAAGAAGAGTTATATGCGTAACCTAACAAAATAGATTTGAGGAGAGAGAAGAATGACTGAAAAGCCAGCAGAACAAAGCCCAACTTTCATCCATCAAGAAAGCATATTAAACGCCATATCAGTGGGCACTGTTTTCATCCTGCTAGGCGTAGTCTACGTGCTAGCGTTGCCCACGAGCCTGTGGGATCGAGTGGTAGGATTTTTCGGCAGCTTCACAACACGCCCATTCCCTGGGACGGGGTTTAGCATGCCCGTGCCCGTCAACCCCAGCGGCCACGCGGTCTTCTACAATGCCGTTTTTCAATTCGCTCTAGGAATCGGATTACTGCAAATCCTTGTGTTAGCGCTGAGGTTTATGTGGCGTTCCCCCGCCAGCAGGGTAGCTGAGACAACTGGAAACCTAGTTCTCTGGCTTGGCACCAGCTTCATAGTAGCCACATTTCTAAACGCGTCCACAACAACGAGCATGTGGTTTGCGTTTTGGGGAGGATTCCTCCTGATAATAGGTTTCTCGCTGTTAGCCCGCGCCGCAATGATTCTACTCAAGAGATGATCTTCCGCCATCTGCCCCAAAATTGACTTCTGGAGGTAACGGCTTTCAAGAAGAAACTCTCTGTGGCGAAATTCGGCGGCAGCCTCATAGACGCGGAAGGCAAAGGAATCTCGAAAATCCTAAAACGCATAAAAGAACTTCGAGCGCGAGATGGGTTTGGTCCTGTTGCGGTCTTCTCCGCGCCGATGGGCTGCACAGATGAGCTCATTAGAATAGGCGAAGCTTACGCACAATCAACTCCCGTTTCCACGAACTCAGTTTTCCAAATTTACAAGCGCATAGCAAAACTCCACATCAAAGGCAAGTATCTAAACCCATGCTTAGCTGAACTAGCTCGCTTCGAGACGCGCGTACATGAAGCATTATCTTCGGTGAATAAGCGGTTCGGCGGCAACCTCAAAGCCAAAGTTCTCACGTTAGGCGGGGAACTCGCAACTTCTGTTTTGATGAGTTTTATTATGAGGAGCAACGGCTTAGATTCGTGCACTATCAGCGTCGAAGACTGGCCAATAGTCACGGACGACACTTTTGAGGATTCGGCGCCCTTTTACGAGGTGAGCAAGAAACGGTTGGACTCGCTATCCACGCCTTTGGAGGAGGGCAAAATCGTTTCTTTGGCAGGGTTCCTCGGAGTAACCGTTGACGGTTTGGAAACGATTCTGGGCAGAGGCGGCTCCGACCTCACAGCAGTTTTCGCTTCATGCCTCCTCAAAACCAAATATCAAACTGAAACCCTGCTGTACAAAGACGTTCCGATTCAGAGCGCAGACCCGAAAGTGGCGAAAGGACAGAAAACAGATCACGTGGCAGCGCTCACATATAACGAAGCGCACAAAGCATCGTTAATGGGAATGAAAATCGTGCAGAGCCCCGCAATTGCGATGGCTAGGCGTTTCAAGCAGCCGTTGTTCGTGGTGCCGATTGATGAACCTGAGGCGTACTCGGTTATTCAGGCTGAGTTACGCGGCGGGGAAGTCGTGAAGTGCTTAACTGGCAAAGCGGGCTGTGCTATTCTCTCAATGAATGATGAAAAAAGCCACTCGCTGGAGGATTCGCTTCGAGTTTGGGAGAGGCGCAACGACTTTATGGATTTGGGAGCTGAAACGCTGGAGACAGGCGAGGGCATCAGGGATTTCTTGTTTTTGGACTCGGATTTTCTCAGGAAGAACGAGGAGAAACTAAAAGGCTTTGACGAAAACCTCAAAATCGAATACGGATTAGGCGTGGTCACGTTGATTGGTGACCGAATGAAAGATTCCCCCGGCGTGGCTTCAATTGCCATCGGCGCGATTACGGGGATTAATATTAAACGTGCGGTTTTCGCGCCTCATACCTCACAGATAATAATCGTGGTTGAAGAAAAGAATGTTAACGCTACGGTGGCAGCGATTCATCTGAAGAAAGCTGAAATGAACAGCTCGGCACATTAAATCGGCAAAGTCAAATGTTTTCTGCAGTGGCTTAATTGTTTTGGTTGTAGAATTTTCCTAGTTTATTGCTTTATGCCAAGTGTCTGGATCCTTGTACCTTACAGCAGGCCCTGATCTCCACAGCTTGTCAGCTTTCTTGAGGAAGTCTTCGCTGGAGAGGTGTTTTTTCGATGGAGTTAACTTGATTGGTTTAGAAGTGTGTTTAGTGTGTTTGCTCCGCTTAGCCATAGTTTTACACCGAACTGTATGCACTTGATTTTTGGATATAAGGCGTGTTTCAGGGTTGAGGTTAT
>DATEAU010000219.1:0-4738 GCA_035288165.1 Bathyarchaeia archaeon | reverse complement strand
TAAGACTATAGTTGGTTAGTCGGCTTTGCTTGTTTGCGGAACTGTTGTGCAATTTTTGCCTATAGCCCCCCCTTATATAAAGACCGCAACATGCTTCTGTGTAGTGTGAATGGAGAGGAGAAGAAGAGCTACTTGTGTCTTTTTTTGGGGTTATTGTTGGGGTTTCTGGGTTGCGGCTGAAAATCCTTCGTTAAGGATGTTGCGGAGGTTTTGCAGTGGTATGTTCCCTCCGGTTATGGGCAGCGCTACTCTTTTGCCTCGAAGTTGTTCACGTAGTTTGAAGGTTGCTGCGGCGCCTGCGCCTTCTGCAAGCTGATGCGTCGTCTCTAGAAGCGTCAGAATTGCCTGTTTAATCTCCTCTTCACTTACGAGAACGATGTCGTCTATCATCTGGTTTATGATGTTGAACGTGAGCTTGAACGCGACTCTCGTGGCTAAACCCTCAGCGAACGTGTCGGCGGACTTGGTTTCCGTCAACCGTTTGTTTTTCCATGAAAGGTAAAACGCGGGAGCCTTCTCTGCTTGCACACCTATCACTTTGATGTTTGGATTCATGGCTTTGGCGACTATGCAGGCTGAAGCGGCCCCGCTTCCTCCTCCGATGGGAACAAGAATCACGTCAACCTTTGGAACCTGCTGCATTACTTCAAGGAACACCGTGCCCACGCCAGCAATCAGCAATGGCTCGTTTGCTGAGTGAATGTACCTGTAACCATGCTTTTCTGCTTCTTCCTCAACCCAGCACCGCGCCTCATCATAGTCCTTGCCGTGCAACTCGACTTTTGCGCCAAAGCTCTTCGTTGCTTCAGCCTTATCTGGGTTCGCGCCCAAAGGCATTCCGATTAAGGCTTTGACGCCAAACAACGACGCAGCATAAGCGACAGATTGTCCATGGTTACCCGTTGAAGCAGCAATCACACCGCGACGTTTCTCATCATCCGATAATCGAGAAATCAAGTTAACCCCACCTCGAACCTTGAACGCGCCCGTCGGCAACGTGTTTTCGCACTTAACATACGCTTCACAGCCTAACCGCTTCGACAAAGCTGATGACGAAAGCAAAGGCGTCCTCGGAAGGTATTTGCCAACGACCCGCTGGGCATCACAAACGGTTTCAAATGTTATCGATTCACTCATGGTTTAACCTTAGAACAAAATAGCTTTCTTTTCGTTTAAGAATCTTGCAGTTTCCCAAAATTCCGCAAGCAATTGCCCATCTTCATGGCGAAACATATATTTTAATCTGGCACGGTAAGTCTCTAAACCACTAAGGGACATGAGCCTTAATGACCACCGAACCTAGCGAACAACAGCCAGACCTTGAACAACTGCTGGATGCGGAGAAGAAACGATCAGAAGCTTACGTAACCCGGTTAAAGTATCTGCAGGCGGACTTCGAGAATCTGAAGAAGCGCTGCGACCGCCAACTCGAGGAATCAAAAAACTACGCCACAGAACGAATAGTCCTCGAGCTGCTGGACGTAATGGACGAGTTAGAACTAGCAGTGAAGACGGGACAAGCTTCAGAAGAGGCTCAACCGCTGCTGGCGGGCGTTCAAATGACGCTTAAGAAGCTCAGAAAAGTTCTTGAGCGTGAAGGCGTATCACTAATAGAATGCGAGGGCGAAACCTTCGACCCCGCGAAACACAATGCGATCGAAACCATCGAACGCGAAGGTGTTAAGGGGTGTATCGTGGGCGAAGAGGTCAGAAAAGGCTATATTATGAAGAACAAAGTTATAAGACCGAGCATAGTTAAAGTGGAAGTCCCATCCTCACAAGAATTAAACTCACAAGAAAAACAAAAGGAGTAAACAAGAAATGAGTAATGTAAAAGCTGGAGAAAAAGTGTTAGGCATCGATCTGGGAACAACCAACTCAGCCGCCGCCATATTCGAAGGAGGACACTCTACTGTGATTCCAAGTGCCGAGGGGCCAACCATGGCGGGAAAAATGTTCCCCTCAGTCGTCGCCTTCACAAAAGACGGGCAACTCTTAATCGGTGAACCTGCAAAGCGGCAGGCAACCGCTAACCCCGAAGGAACAGTTTTCGAAATAAAGCGGAAAATGGGAACCAACTATAAAGTTAGCATATATGGAAAAGAGTATTCACCCCAGCAGATTTCAGCGTTTATACTGCAGAAAATCAAGAAAGACGCCGAAACTTACCTCGGCGGCACCATACGCAAAGCAGTAATCACGGTTCCAGCCCACTTCGACGACAACCAGCGCCAAGCCACAAAAGACGCAGGCGAAATCGCAGGCTTCGAAGTTATGCGCATAATCAACGAACCCACAGCCGCGTGCTTAGCTTACGGCGTCGACAAATTGGAAAAAGAAATGAAAATCCTCGTGTTCAGCTTCGGCGGCGGAACCCACGACGTAACCGTAATGGACTTCGGCAAAGGAGTCTTCCAAGTCTTGTCCACAAGCGGCGACACACAGTTAGGCGGCACCGACGTCGACAATGCAGTGATGCAGTATGTTCTAGAGGAGTTCAAGAGGCAGACTGGCGTTGACATTAGAAATGACAAGATGGGGATGGCGAGGCTTAAGGATGCGGCAGAAAAGGCAAAGATAGAGCTAACCACTTTGATGAGCACAGACATCGATTTGCCCTTTATCACGTCGGACAGTGCTGGACCTAAACATTTACATCTTACTTTAACGCGGACCAAGCTTGAATCTCTCGCGCAGCCGATTGTCCAAAAAACAGAACGAACCATATTGAAGGCGCTCGAAGACGCGAAGCTTACTCCCACTGGAATTGACAAGATAATTCTAATCGGCGGTATGACAAGAATGCCGCTGGTGCAGAGGTTTGTAGAACAAATCTTGAACAAGTCACCAGAACGCGGCTTAGACCCGATGGAATGCGTCGCCGTCGGCGCAGCTATACAAGCAGCCGTAATCACCGGCGAGGTAACCGACCTGTTACTACTCGACGTTACACCGTTGTCTCTCGGCGTTGAAACCTTGGGCGGCGTTTTCACAAAGATAATCGATAAGAACACGACAATTCCCACAAAGAAAAGCCAGATATTCACCACGGCTGCGGACTTCCAAACGGCAGTTACAATCCACGTGCTTCAGGGAGAACGTGCCATGGCAGCAGACAACGTCTCCCTCGGCATGTTCAACCTAGTCGATTTACCTCCAGCGCCCAGAGGCGTTCCGCAAATCGAAGTCACCTATGACATCGACGCCAACGGAATCATAAACGTTACCGCAAAAGACCTCGGCACAGGAAAAGAAGCAAAGATAAGGATTACAGCCTCAGCGAAATTGTCAAAAGAAGAAAAAGAACGCCTAATAAAAGAATCCGAACAATTCTCGGACCAGGACAAGAAAAAACGAGAAGAAGCCGAGTTGAGAAACAACGCTGACAACCTAGTCTACACCGCTGAAAAAACCAAGAAAGACCTCGCGGACAAACTGACCCAGGAACAAACGGGCAAAATAGACGCGGCTGTTTCCGCACTCAAAGACGCCTTAGCCAGCAACGAGATGACACAAGTAAAAGCGAAATCCGACGAACTCCAAAAGGTTCTGCAGGAAGTCGGCACCGTTATATACCAGCAGGCAGCAGCAGAAGCCGCAAAACAGCAGCAGCAACAACAAGGACAGCCAAGCCAAGAGCCTCAAAGTGGCTCACCCACAGGCGAGGAAAAAGTTGTAGACTCGGAAGACTACAAAGTGAAATAGTAGCCGAAAGAGTTTTGATTAGGCAGCTGTATTCGAGTTTAGCGGTAAAGGCGAATGGCTGAAAAACGCGATTACTACGAGGTTCTCGGAGTTCCCCGAAACGCCAACAAAGACCAAGTTAAAGATGCTTACAGAAAACTAGCCATGCAGTTCCATCCCGACAGGAACAAATCACCAGAAGCAGAAGAAAAATTCAAAGAAATCTCCGAAGCCTACGCTGTACTATCGGATGATGAAAAGAAACGACAATACGATACGCTTGGGCACTCAGGCTTCGACCAACGCTACAGCAGAGAGGACATTTTCAGAGGCGCCGACTTTGACTCAATATTCAGAGACTTAGGCGTCGGAGACCTGTTCCGCGCCTTCTTCGGCAACAGAGGCGGCTTCGGCGGATTCACCGAACAAGTCAGCAGGGGCCAAGACCTCGGGTACGACCTTGAGATAACGCTTGAAGAAGCCGCTAGAGGAACAGAAAAAGAAATCGAGGTCCCAAGAACCGAAAAGTGCGACGTATGCGGAGGCTCAGGCGCCGTCCCAGGCACATCGCCGAGAACTTGTCCACGATGCAACGGCGCGGGAAAAATTCAGCACATGAGAAAAAGCAACTTCGCCATGTACGTCCAAGTAACCCCCTGCCCAACCTGCCGCGGAAAAGGCATCCTGATTGATTCACCCTGCAGAAACTGCCAGGGCACCGGACTCGTCAGGAAACGCCGAAGAATAAGCGTTAAAATACCCGCAGGAATCGACGAGGGCAACCAGCTGAGGCTCAGAGGCGAAGGCGAAACCGCTCACGACGTCGAGGAACCAGGCGACCTCTACGTCGCCGTGCATGTTCTTCCGAATGAGCTTTTTATGAGGGAGGGGGACAACTTAACGCACGTCTTGATAATCTCGTACCCTCAAGCAGCTCTCGGCGGTGAAGTTTCTGTGCCAACCCTGGAAGGACCAGTCACAATGAAGATTCAGCCTGGAACGCAGCCAGGCGAAACTATCCGATTGAAGGGTAAAGGAATGCCGCATTTTAGAG
>DATEAU010000218.1:0-8408 GCA_035288165.1 Bathyarchaeia archaeon | reverse complement strand
TGTTTCGTCGGTGGCCAAAACGCCCACCCTGCAACCTTCCTGCCTGTAATCCTTCACCATCTTCCCGATTTTTTCCACGACGGCTGAAATGCTTCCTTCCACAAGAATTAGCTTGGCTTTCGGCGCGTAATGTTTATGCTTCATCCCAGGCGACCGCGTTTCGCCAGCAACGATTTCCTTTTCGGCGGCAACGAACGGGTGAAGCTTCACCTCACCAAGAATTTCACGTAAAGCCTCGAACGTGATTCCTCCTGGACGAAGAACCATGGGCAGGCAGACGCTCAGGTCAAGGACAGTGGATTCCACGCCCACGCATGTTGAGCCTCCATCCAAGACCGCGTCTATTCTCCCGTTCAAGTCATCAAGAACATGCTCAGCCGATGTCGAGCTCGGTTTCCCTGCAAGGTTTGCGCTTGGTGCCGCAATCGGAACGCCGCTTTCCCTAATCAACGCTAAAGCGACCTCGTGCTTCGGCATCCTAACAGCGACCGTGTCCAAACCCGCAACGGTCACGTCAGGAACTGCATGCGAGCGTTCAAGAATCAGAGTTAACGGTCCTGGCCAGAAATGCTTCATCAACAGTTCAGCCTCAGGAGGAACATGCTTTGCGAGTTTATGCACGTCGTCGGCGTTTTCCACGTGGATAATCGGCGGATTATCCAGAGGACGCTTCTTAGCTTCGAACAGCGCCAAGACCGCTTTGGGGTTGAGAGCGTCTGCGCCTAAGCCGTAGACGGTTTCCGTTGGAAACGCCACTAGCCCGCCTTTCTTTATGATTTCGGCAGCGATTTGCACTTTTGCTTTTTCTGGCTTGTGCGGGTTTATATTGAGCACGAGGGTCTTCATTCGCGATGCCTTACCAGTAATTTGCACAAGGAGACTCTTAAACGTGAAAACCGATTTCCACACTCGCTTTTGACGATGAACTTATATGTTTAGTTTCAGCACGACCGAAGTTTCTACCTGAGGTTCGGCAATACTCCAATATTCCCTGAGCAGCCTGTTCTTCTCTGCTTTCGACACAAGTTTGAACCCGTGTTTCTCGTAGAAGCGGACAGCCCAGCCTGCAGCTTCCCACGTCCCAACTAAGACCATGGACGCCTTAGCCAATCGCATTAGGTGGTTGAGCAGTTTTTCACCAACTCCTCTCCTTTGATGCCTCGTGAGCACATAAGCGTGCCTAATCAGCGTGACGTCTCTGACGTTTTGAATGCCCATAACCCCAAGCAAAACGCCGTCTTCTTTCAAGCCGTAGAATTCTACTCCGTCGTCAATCTCTTTCTTCAGCTCTTCGGCGGACATGTAAGGTTCCTTCCACCTGTCTCTTGGAATCACGTTATGGTACGCTTGCGAGGCATCGTTGACGACGTTAAGAATAGCTGCAAAATCGGAGGAAGATAACCTGCAAATCATCGCATTTCGCAACCTTCTTCGAGAGCGTGGGCCTTTATGCGCTTGCGGCTTCTTTCCCGCTTTCCGCTGTCTCTTCTTTTTTCATTACCCTATCGATTAGGTGCATGAAGAATGCTTGCGCCTGCATCTCGTCAAGCCTATCCAAGTAAACGGAGACCAGTGCGATTTTTCCTTTTTTCGCAGCTACGAACTCGGCGAACATGCGTGCGGAAACCGCGTTCTTATCGCCCAAAAGCACCGACGACGAAACTGGACCAAGCAGATCCTTGGGTTTAGGAACGGCAATCGCCAAGGTTCCGAGTTTGTCTTCACGTTCGCTAAGTAGGATGAGGCAGGAGTTCTTTGCTTCAATGTAGACAGCGAGGAAACGTGTGTCCTGCTCCATTAATTCTTCTTTGATTACTTTGGCGCGTTCAGTTTTTGCCGCTTCCAGTGCCTTGTCCCAGTGTTCCATAGGCATCCCTATCAGGAGTTTATGCGTTGACGCTTAAAAAGACTTCACAACCACACCAAATCGTCAGATCCACCTAAAAATTGCGTGCATTTGCCTGATTGCGAAAACTAAAGATTCCTGTGCTGAAACGCTCAGCATAAAGGATTGGTGTTTGTATAAGATGATATTTATAGCCAAACGGAGTTCAATGTTACAACTTTCAGGGGATAGAGGCGGCAACGTGAAAGACGAACGAGCGGCGACAATCTTTCAGATACTGCAACAAAACCTAGCCCAACCCCGCTGGGTCAAATCACGAAAAGACCCGTTCGAAACGTTGGTGACGACGATTCTTTCACAGAACACGGCTGACTGGAACACCGCCAGAGCTTTCGAAGCTCTATCGAAGCGGTTCGAAATAACGCCTGAAGCTCTCGCGAAAGTCAGCCTGCCAGAAATTGAAGCCGCCATCAGACCTGCAGGGCTGTATAAGAGCAAAGCGCAGGCGATAAAGCAAGCCGCAGCCACAATCCTCGAAAAATACCACGGAACGTTACAGCCGATATTGTCTTTGCCGCTTGAAGACGCACGCAAAGCGCTCATGCAATTCAAGGGCGTGGGACCGAAAACAGCGGACGTTGTCTTGCTGTTTGCCGCAAAACAGCCCACCGTTCCCGTGGATACCCACGTTAACCGTGTCTCAAAACGTTTAGGTTTCGTTCCTTCTGGTGGCGATTATGAGGTTGTCCGCAAGAATCTTGAGGCGATTTTCGACCCGAGGGACTATTTGGCAGTGCATGTGCTATTGATTGCGCACGGGAGAAAAACCTGCAAAGCAAGACACCCAATCTGCAACAAGTGCCCCGTGAACACGTACTGCCCAACGAAAGGGAAGTGGGGTAAGCAATGAGCGCTCTGCCGAAGAAAGTCGCCGCCTACTTCCCGTACGAAACCGTCCGACCTTACCAGAACCAATTCATAGAGACCGTTTTCAACGCCGTCGAAAGCCACCGCTCTGTTCTCATCGAGGGCAGCAACGGATTGGGAAAAACCATTTCGGCATTATCTGCTTGTCTCCCCATAGCGGTTGAAAGAGACTTGAAAATAATCTATGTTGCACGTACACACAGGCAGCACGACCGCGTCATTGAAGAACTCAAAGCCGTACACAGAAAACAACCCGTCTCAGGAATTTCCCTACGCGGACGACACGAAATGTGCCTCAACACAAGCGCCTCCCAACACGGCATTGACGCGAAGTCGCTGAGCGAAGTTTGCGAGATGTTGAAAGCCAAAGACCGATGCCCCTTCTACACGAACATGGAAGACTACGCCGAAGACTTCATCCAAGTCAAAGACCTAATCACTTCTAGTCCGCACAAGGCTTCTGAAATTATGAAAATCTGCCGAAGAAAACACATCTGCCCATACGAGCTTGTGAAGGCGGTGTTGCCAGACGTGAACGTGGTGGCGTTAAGCTACCTTTATGTTTTCGATTCGGCGATTCGGGCTTCATTCCTAAAGCATTTGGACTCGCATTTTCAAAAAGTCATATTAGTAGTGGATGAAGCCCACAACCTGCCTGACACGGCCATCGAAATCTCAAGCAGGAGCCTCTCGCTTTACGTCTTGAAACAAGCGGAGCTTGAGGCAAGAAAATACGAACACGGAGACATCGAGTCTTTCGCCAAACTGATGAGAGACGAAATTGAAACGATAACCGCGAACATCGGCAAGGAAACAGTGATCGCTCCTGAAACCCTCATTGGAATGGTCAAGAAACAAGGCAACATAAGCAACCCCCGCGACTTCTTCGAGCACGCACACGAAATCGGCGTATCCATAAAACGAAGCCTGCTCTCCGAAGGCAAGAATCCGCGCAGCTACATCCACGGCATGAGCGAGTTCCTCCTCAAATGGCTCGAAACCTTGGGCGACGAATCTTTCATCCACATCGCAAGCAAGTACGTGAATCGCGAGAACGTGACGACCTCAAAGCTGGAAATCGTCGCTTTAGACCCAGCGAAAGTCACCGAGACGGTTTTCTCGTCCGCTTATTCCAGCGTCGTCATGTCAGGCACCCTTCAGCCGCTGGAGGCTTTCGCCAGAATAACAAAGCTTCCCGAAAGCACCGTCAGGACTGTGTTGCCCTCGCCGTTTCCAAAGGAGCATGTGCTTTCCGTCGTTTGCCTCGGAGTTTCGACAGCAATGGAGAAAAGAACCCCCGCTATGTACCAAACAATCATAAAACGAATCGGCGAAGTTGCCGAGAACACTCCCGCGAACACGGGGGTTTTCGCGGCTTCTTTCGAGGTGCTGAACGCTTTGGTTTATGCGGGCTTGGAGAAGGAGTTGAAGAAGCCTTTGTTTCGTGAACGAAGAGGGATGACTTCCAAGGTGAATGAGCGAATGGTGGCTGAGTTCAAAGCCAATGGTGATCAGGGCGGCGCTGTTTTTTTGGGCGTTCAAGGCGGACGCACCAGCGAAGGCGTGGACTTCCCAGGCAATCAAATGAACTCCGTAATTGTCGTAGGCGTACCCTACGCGGAGCCAACTCCACGCGTCAAAGCCCAAATAGACTACTACGAAAAGCGTTATCCCACGCTTGGACGAGAATACGGCTACATTCTTCCTGCCATGAAAAAAGCCAGCCAAGCCGCCGGGCGACCCATAAGGACGCTGGAGGACCTAGGCGCCATAGTTTTCATGGATTACCGTTACGCGACCAGTTATTGCCGCGGTTTTCTGCCTTCTTGGATAAGCAACGGCTTGAAACTTGTGCCTTACGAGGACGGCGCGTTGGCTCGGGAAATCCGAGGGTTCTTCAATCCATCCTGTTAGTGTTCGCGAAAAGTAATTTAGTGAAGAAGCCTTCTTGTTTGCAAAGTATTTGAGGAGCAAAAAGGAATAATGGATTCCAAGAATAGTCATAACTGAATAGTAGGCAATCTCATAATAGCGTATCAAATTAGTTATTGAAATTAAGGTCCCCATGAAAATGGACAATTTACTGAGCTTATTCCGACTCCAGCATTCACACCGTACGGCTGAATGAACTGTTGTGTTCCAGAAGAACCATCCAGACTTTCCCATGTTACGCTTACTGCATAAAACTGTTTGTTTGGAAGAGAGATGACATACTCTCCAGACTGAACCGGCACAGTGAATGTTTCCGTAGTTGCACCCGTAGCTGAAAGCTGTTCAAACACTATTTGTGTTGGAACAACCCCGGTCCCCCCGTTGACTGTACCTGACACTGAAATCTTGGAACTTAACACTGATAATATGTATGACGAGGAGTACGTTTTGCCGTTATCTGAAGTAGAGTTAACGGTTATTGAGTAAGAATTTGTTGGGACTGTTTCTGAAACATTGATTATCAGAGTGCTATTGAAGGTACTGTTGTTGCTCGGAAATCCTTGTAACTGACTGAATGTATATGTGGCGCCATCTGGAATTCCAATTGCACTTAATGTTATATTTTCAGGCGAACCCTGAACATATGAAATTGTCACCTTAATCTGCACGCTATTTCCTTGCATGATAGTGCTGTTTGTTGGAGAAACATCCAAATGGTAATCGAAGGAAATGGGATTTGGTGTCATTGTCTCGGTCGGCGTTTGCGTTGGCGAATTTCCCCTAAGGTATAGACTCCCAACCAAAGCGATTATTAGTAATGCTATCACTACGGCAACAATTCCCACGTTTCTATTTCGGCGGAAATTATTGGAAAGTGTCATTTGGTTTATCTAATATACCCCTGAATACTCTAATAATGAGCTGGATTTAGTTCTACCTGCGGAACAAATTGTTTCGCAAAAGGAACACCGCTTTCAGCTTTGTTGTACATCAATACAGCAACTTCTAAGTAATAATTTACAAGGATAATCAAAACAGGCTTATGAATTTGTCCTTTGTTAAAAGCTATCTATCCTTCAAACACTCATCTTGTAAGTCAATTTGCCCGCGTCTATTCTTCGTTTTCTCTCATCTTTCCGCGAGGATAAATGTGTCCTTCCCTTCCTGCAATGCGGATGGCTGAAGCAATGTCCCTGAGTCCACGTCTATGCTTGCCCTTCTTGGCTGGCTTGTCGGTTCCTGCTTCGCTGACTCTTTCCAGAACCACTTCTGGAGGCAACAGGGAATCTAACGCAGCCAACATCTCCTTGTATACGGGGACGCCGTTTCCGATTTTCACCGAAACCCTCGTCGCCGCCAAGTTCAAGTTCTTAATGATAACGCTCACTTCGTTCGTTATTTCCTGAATGGTAACGCAGGCTCTTGTTTGGTTGACTTTTCCGTCAGCAATGACTGCCAAACCTGTTACTTCGCCTGGGTCAATGCCTATAACGATTTTTTCATACGATTCTTTTCCCTCAAGAACTTTAACTGCCTCATTCACGACCGCGCTCGGCTCCGTTACGGCATCATAAACCAGAATCTTCTCGTGGCTTATCAGGGGCTTCTCCTTCTCCGTGGTTATAACCACTTTAGCTTCCGCGGGAACAGGTTCGCCTGGAACTACACTCAAAAAGTCGATATTTCTCTCTTTCAACTCGTTTATTAGTAAGAAGTACGCTTTCCCTGCAACTGTCGCAACCGCCACTTTCGCCTTCATACAAACTTCCTAGCGGCTACCCTTGTGAACCACGAAACAGGTTATTAGTCTCACGCGCTTATATCCGTTAACGTGCATTTCCGATGCTGAAAAAGATCTTGACGGGCTGCGGCTGCATCGACAGCAACATGGATGGCGGCATCTCGCCTGAAACGGTCACCCTCATCTATGGCGAACCAGAGACTGGCAAGTCAACGCTAGCGGCACAGTGTGCAGCGAACTGTGCCATGCAGGGCTTCAAGACTTTATTCGTGGACTGCGACGGCATGTTCTCCGCAAAACGGCTTTCTCAATTGTCCGCTGGCAAATTTGACGAAGTCGCTGAACTAATAATCCTCGTGAAGCCGACTGATTTCAAAGAGCAGACAGCCTTGGTTGACCACCTTTTGGATTACACAGCGAAAAACACCGGTCTCGTGGTGATTGACACGGTCACTTCGCTTTATAGGGTTCGGGTTGCTGAGTCGTCTGGAAAAGCGTTCGGGTTGAACCGGGAGCTGAACAGGCAGTTGGCGCTTTTGGCTCAGACTGCGAAGATTCAGAAAATCCCCATCATCGTAACCAGCCAGGTCTGCGGAGTTTTCGACGAACCTCTCGGAGGAGTTGCGCCCGTTGCTACCAGAGTGTTAAAATTCTGGGCAGACACAATAATCGCCATGAAACCCTCCGAAAACCCGCAGGTAATCAGAGCAGTTCTTGAAAAAACTCCGAACAGAGCCGAAACAGTAACTTGCCATCTCAGGATAACGGAAACTGGAATTCACGATTACCCATTTCACTAATAATGGTTGATAAAGTTGGACATAGCCACTCTGGTCGTTGAGGCATTCAAATTCATTTTCCCCGCTTACTGCGCAAACGCCGCGCCCGTCCTTGCCGGTGGCGGCTTGCCCATGGATTTCGGGAAGAACTTCGTTGACGGCAGGCGGGTGTTCGGGCAGAACAAAACTTTCAGAGGATTCTTCTTCGGTTTAATCATAGGCGTATTCGTCGGCTTAGTAGAATACGCGGTTTTCGGTTATCCTTTGTTGTTCAGTTTTCTTTCGCCTTTAGGTGCCCTTTTTGGCGACTTGACTGGGGCCTTCTTGAAAAGACGTTTGAACATTGCTCCCGGCGGTTTGCTCCCAATTGTCGATCAAGTTGACTTCGTCGTGGGCGCAGTTTTATTTTCGCTACCCCTTGGCATAGTTTCATGGGAACTTGCGGTTACGGTTATGCTGGTTACTCCTCCGATTCACCTGCTCACCAATTTCGTTGCTTACAAGCTGAAACTGAAGAGCAATCCTTGGTAGGCTGTTATATACCTTGAAGTTTGGCGAGAATCGAGCCTTCCAGGAAAATGTACGCCAGTAAAACCAGTGACACGCCCACGATCATTCCCATGTAAGCTTGTCTCGGCTTGAAAGCGTTCTTCGTGCTTCGGTACATCAGCAACAACCCAACCAATCCAAGCGCGTACAGCATAGCTGACAGGAACGTGTCCATGACGAACTGGCCGCTAAGATCTGGATAGAGGAACAGGAACCGACCTTGCTGGGTGTAGACCGTTACTGGAGGCTGCGTTATGATGGTTAGTAAGCCGCCGCCGAACAGAAACACGGCAAACGCGACTACGATCATAGTGAAAGTCGTCGCTGATGGTTTTGATGATGAGAGTCTGCGGAACCAACGGCTCAGTGAAAAAGACATCGATGAGGCTTGTTTCTTAACTTTCCTTGACATCTTCAAGTTCCTCTTTGTTAATCAGGTAATACTTAGCCCATACTTATTTACGGGTTCTCTTTAATCTTCCTAAAGTATTCTTTCCAAGGAATCTTTAAAGCTTTCCTCCAATTCGCGTACGATTCCTCCAAATTCTTGTGAGTTTTAAGGTGAGAGGGCAGAATTCCTCTTAGCCAACTTCCTTACTGCAGATTTGGCATTTCACGTTTCCCGTGTCCTCCC
>DATEAU010000217.1:0-13665 GCA_035288165.1 Bathyarchaeia archaeon | reverse complement strand
TTACAGGTGGAGCCATCTTTTCATCTCCTGCTGTTGTTGATGGTGTTGTATACTTTGGTTCACAAGATCAGAATATCTATGCTTTGAGGGCAAGTGACGGGTCTCAAATCTGGCACTACACTACCGGAAGTTATATTGATACTTCTCCTGCAGTTATCGGTGGCATTGTATACTTTGGATCACGCGACGGTTACGTTTATGCTTTGAATGCTACTAGTGGTTCTCAGATCTGGTCATTCCATTCTCCACGCTGGCCAATCAACAGAAGTTATTACTATTCAACTCCCGCCGTTGCAAATGGAGTTGTTTACTTCGGCATGTATGACAGCTACATCTATGCCCTAAATGCAGCCAATGGTCGTTTAATCTGGGAATTCCGTACCGGAAACTACGTCTTTTCGTCACCTGTTGTTGCTGGAGGAGTTGTTTATGTAGTGTCATTTGACGGTAATGTTTACTCGTTGGATGCTATAGCGGGTAGCAAAATATGGAGTTACCAGACGAGCAACCAGATGCGGTCGTCCGCTGCTGTTGCTAATGGAGTAGTCTACGTAGGTTCAGGTGATGGTTACTTGTATGCTTTTGGTTCTCCAAGTGCTCAACCAACTTCTACACCAGCAACAGCTCCAGCACCTACACTACCTTCAACTGAGCCAACTCCTTCATACACGCCACAATCTTCGCCAACACCACCAGCAAACGCTACACCGGCCCAGATTAGCAACTCAACGAATACGGATACGCCATCGCCAGGTGTAGGTCCAATTGTTAACGTGAATAGAAGACTCTCATATGACACGCCACTTTGGGGATGGATAATTACAGTAATTGCAATTGGCCTCATCTGTACTGTAGTTGGGATTGGCTGCGTTGCTGTTTGGCGAATAAAGAAAAAACAGAAAACACTAAGCTCTGCCTAATCGGCAGAATTTTTCTTCTTATTTCTTTAGTGATTTTCGGTATTCTCTAAGCCTGGAAAGGTCAAGCTCCACCGTCACGACGGTGTCTCGGGGCGCGTCTGTTACTTCTTTAATTATGCCCCAGGGAGCGATTATGGCGCTTCTTCCGCCTCTCATGCTGCTGCTGACGTTGCCCACTTTGACGACGTAGACGCCGTTTTCAGTTGCAAGCTTTTCAGTTAGTGGGTGTCCTTTTACGCCCGGGTGGGTGCCCATGGCTGCGACTGGCAGGAACACGAGTTCTGCGCCCAAATCCACAACTGCTTTTATGGTTGGCGGATCGAACATGTCAGCGCACACGATTAACCCGACTTTGCAGCATTCCGTGCCAAAGACGGCTGGTTCGCTTCCTCGGCTGACGCCAGCTTTCAGTTCCACGGCTATGGGGTTCCTTTTGCGGTATTTTCCGAAAAGTGTACCGTTTTTCCACAACGTGCTTGTGTTGTAGAACTTGCCTTTGTCTTGTTCGAGAACGGAGCCGCCGACTATGTAGATTTCTGGGAACTCCGAGGAAACTCTAGAAAGAAAATCTACTGTTGGCTTGTAAGTGTTGCGGGAGGTTTCTTGGGCTGACGTGAAGTGTTCCATCGAGTCGGGGATGGAGAAGTATTCTGGGAGCACGATGAACGCGGGTTTTTGTTTTGCTGCTTTGCGGATTCCGTTGGCTGCGGCTTTCAAGTTGCTTTCTAAGGAACTGCGGATTTTTAGGTGAACGAGACTTACTTTCAACCGTGTGTCAGCTCCAGGAGGTGGCTTTTGTGGGTTTGATATGAACGAAACTTAAGGCTTTTAAAGTTAACTACTTTTGCACAAAAGGCTTTTAATAGAAAAGCTGAGAATAGCTTGTGTTCAGCGTTTAGCGTAGTTTTCCTACATATGTTTATTGTTTAGCGGTTTTTTTGGAAGGATTTAAATAGTTGGGAGGAGACAAGCTCTGATATTGCGAGGGAAAGACATGACACTTGATGAAAAGGAATACGCTAGTCTTCTGCCTGAAGTTCGTACTTTGGTGAATAAGGTTGTTCAGAAAAACATGGCTGACAGCATTCTGTTCTCAGCGGGAACAGACACGCAAATCATAGCTTACGAAGCAGTAAAGTACAAACCGAAGCTACCTGCGTTGACGTTGGCTTTTAAGCATGGAAACCCGAAGGACACGGAATACGTGAAGAAGATGGTTGCTTTGCTGAAGCTTAACCATGAAACCCACGTTTTCGACAAAGACGAAGTCATTGATAATGCTCCGAAGGTTGTGGCAGCCCTGAAGAAGTATGACCCGATGGAGATTAGGAATAGCATGCCAGTTTACATTGGCTTGAATATTCTTAAGAAAAAAGGCTACAAGAGCACTTTTACGGGCGACGCGTTGGACGAGCTTTTTGGGTACCCGTGGCAGTTCCACTTGTCCGAGAAAGAGTTTGCGAAGAAGCAGGTGGAGATGTGGGCGGAGATGGGTTTCTCATCGATACCCATGGCGGAGTCTGTGGGAATGACCATTAAGGCGCCATACATGGACCCGTTGTTCATGGAGTGGGCGAAGAAGCTGCCGATAAAACTCAAAATAAACATGCGCGAAGGCGTGAAGTACAGCAAATGGATTCTGCGCAAAGCTTACGAAGACGTCATTCCGAAAGATGTGATTTGGAGACCGAAAGCGCCGTTGGAACAGGGAACAGGAACCGAAGTGCTCAGAACTTACTTCAACGACATGATTAGCGACAAGGAGTTTGAGGAGAAGAAAAAATCGATTCTTGAAAATGACGACGTGAAAATCATGGATAAGGAGCAGCTGCTTTACTACGAGCATTTCAGGAAGCTTTTCGGCAAACCTTCAGACGTATTCCCGAAGACCAGTAATGCCATTCAGTGCCCAAATTGCAAGAGCTACGTGAAGACGAAGATTCAGTTCTGCAAAGTCTGCGGAGCTTACCCAATCTAAACTCCTTATTTCCTTTATTTTCTTGCTTCATCAAATTACAATTGTTTAATAGGATATTCTGCTAGTATTTTGAGAAAGGCTTAATTCTACAGTTTGTTGTCATGTGAAATACAAGAGTTGATTTCCGTATGGCTAGACTGTCCGATTTAAAACTCGCGATGGGAACCTCAATTTTCATAGCTTCCTTCATTTTCGGTTTGTTCCTGCTTGGAATCATATTCCTCCTGCAGTATTACATTCTCGGCTTGGACATTTTTACAGGATTACTTCTTGGTTTGGGCGGCGTTGCTCTGTTCATACTCTTCCAGTACCTTGTGGGTCCAGCAATTGTGGCGGCTACCGCACGTTTACACTACCTTAAGCCTGGCGAGAATCCATGGCTCGAATCCAACGTTAAAGAACTGGCGGAGAAAAGCGGCGTATCCATACCGAAAGTCGCCACAGTTCCAAACAATACACCGAATGCATTCGTCTTCGGCAGAAGCGCAAGCAGCGCCACCTTAGCCGTGCATGACGGCTTGTTAAGGAACTTGAACCAAGACGAAATTAGAGGCGTAATAGCTCACGAGCTTGGTCACGTCAAACACAGGGACTTCATTGTGATGACGGTGCTTTCAGCGCTTCCGTTAATCGCTTATTTGATCGCTCAATTCGCATTTAGGGCGGGTGTTGTGAACTCGTATTCGAGGGGAAGAAACAAGGAGGGAAATGCAGGCGCAGTTTTGCTAGCCGTAGGCGCCATCTCTTTCATAGTTTACCTAATCACATTCCTCGCCGTAAGGAGGCTGAGCAGACTCCGCGAACACTACGCCGACGCATACTCCGCTTACCTGACCGGTTCGCCGAGAAGCCTAGAAAGCGGACTCGCCAAAATCACCTATGGGTTATCCATTTCCCCAAAGGCGCCTGAAGGAGCAAGAGCCTTCTACATCGGCGACCCAGCCCAAGCAAAGCAGGAGATCCAGCAGATAATGGAAAACAAGGACGACTGCGACCTGGACAAGGACGGCGTCTTAGACGAGCGAGAACTGCAACTAGCAATGGAGAAAGAATCCAAATCCACCTGGGTAACTATGAACAGCTGGTTCGCCACTCACCCACCAACCTTCAAACGAATCCTGCTGCTGCGCGAAATAGAGAACGAGATGGAGTCAGGGAATTACACTAACGACCGAGTTTACGCCCATGTCTAGATCATCTGGCTTGTGAAGCACTAAGCAAGCGGAAGATACACCTTGGTTTGTGAGTCGAGGGAAGAACCAATTCATCATTTTTGTTTTGTTCCCTGTTTTTTACTTTCCGCAAATAGAAAAGTCCTGCGCCGATAAGAAGGGAAGAAGACAAGAAAAGAGCCTCTTCTTCTTTTGGTTTAGAAGCACCTGTGTTAAGCAAGTCTGGAAGAAGAAAAAAATGCTGTTTCTAGAAAAATGGTGTTTTTTCTTCTTCTAATTAGAAGTTATTGTTCAGCTAAAAACCAGACCGAACAACAATTTCTCCCATCCTGCGTTCGCTATTCTCCAATAAAACAAGAGACGGTGGGTGGCTATACAAGGCGCTGATGGGCGGAATCATGGAATCTCGCCCCTGTCCACAGAATACACAGAATACTTTATATTCCAAGAAAGCGGATAAATCCACCAGACAAACAGGAGGAATAAAGAACGCCCAAAAACGTGACAATCTACCTTTCAGATGAAATTGCGGGAAAAATGGAGAAATACCCAGAAGTTAACTGGTCGGAAATCTGCAGAAAAGCAGTAGTCGACTACGTGGATACCCGCAGCCACATGGATATAGGTCCTATTCTGGAAAAACTGAAAACTGAACGCAATGAAGCCTACAAGCAAGGCCAGATACTCTTCTACCAGGTAGCCCCGAAAATGAACTTGAGAGATTTTGAAATGTGGTACCCGAGAGTGAGCACAGCTATTTTGGAAGGCAGAGAAGGCGGGTTGTTAGGTGATTCACCTTCGCTTTCCCCCGAAGTTGCAGTGTATCAGGCTACTCGAGGAATGGAACGCATGATGGGCGGTTTTTGCCGAGACAACAACATACCTTACCCGCAAGACGCTTCCGACGCATTCTGGGAAGGAGCCATTGCGGCTTTCATGAACGTCTACAGCAAAGTAAAACCGAAAAAGAATTGACCGCATTCACGCAGCAGCTATTCGGAGCTTCAAAACTCTCCTTCGGAATAACCGAAAGCGAAGGAGGCATCTAAAGAGTGCAGTTGAAGCGAGTGGTCATTGGAAAACGAAAAACCTCTAGACCCAGCGACACTGAAGAATGGTCAAATTACACTCCAGAGGTAAAGTTTTCCGAGAACTAGAGATCTATCTCAAGCCACGTAAAAAGCAGGTAAAAGTTCCGAATTGGAAAACTTGAGAATGAAGGGGAAACGAGGTTATACTACGTTAGTGGTTTTCAGCGCCTTCCTTAGTTCATCTGCTTTGTCTGTTTTTTCCCAGCAGAAATCTGGGTCATTTCTTCCGAAGTGACCGAACACCGCTGTTTTCCTGTAAATCGGTCTGAGCAAACGCAACTGTTCAATTATGGCTTTAGGTCTCATGTCAAAATTCTTCTTCACCAACTCCAGAATTTCCGCGTCAGGTATCTTTCCAGTCCCAAAAGTGTCGACGAAAACAGAGATTGGATGAGCCAAACCGATAGCGTACGAAATCTGAACTCCGCATTCTCCTGCTAAACCTGCCGCAACAATGTTCTTAGCAATGTATCTTGCCATGTAGGAACCTGACCTATCAACCTTTGATGGGTCTTTGCCTGAGAAGCATCCTCCTCCATGGCTTCCGAAGCCTCCATAAGTGTCCACGATGATTTTTCTACCTGTCAATCCTGAATCCGCCAGTGTTCCGCCTATCACGAATCTTCCGGTTCCGTTAACAACGTAATTTGTTTCTGCATCAAGCATCGACGCGGGAATAATGAACTTGACAACCTTATTGATTATGTCTTCCCGCATCTTCTCCCTGTCGATAGTCTCATTATGCTGAGCAGCAATCACAACCGCAGTAACCCTATTTGGTTCCCCATTGCAGTACTCCACCGTAACTTGAGATTTGCAATCTGGCCTCAAATATGGCAAAATTCCCTCCTTCCTGCAATCCGCAAGTCTCTTAACAAGCTTATGCGCAAGCGTGATGGGCAATGGCATCAACTCTTCCGTCTCGTTTGTGGCGTACCCAAACATCATGCCTTGGTCGCCAGCGCCTTGCTCATGTTCCTTGGTCTCGTTAACTCCCATAGCAATATCAGGTGATTGCTCCTCTAGCGATACCAGAATGCCGCAGGTTTCCCAGTCTAACCCGTCTTTCGCGTTATCCAAACCGATTTCCTTAAGCGTTTTCCTAACAATCTTCGGAATCGACACATAACACGAAGTCGTAATCTGTCCCGTGACAATCACGTTTCCCTGCATAACCAACGTTTCCGCGTCAACTCTTGCTTTAGGGTCAACGCGCAAAATCGCATCTAAAATGCTGTCTGAAACCTGGTCGGCGACTTTGTCTGGATGACCTTCGCCAACCGATTCTGACGTAAATAAGCATTTTCCACAGATGTTCTTCAAATTGTTCACCGTTCAACCTGTAATAAGAGTTCTTATAACTCATCATTTTTCTTAAAAGGCTTTCTCATAAACCCGCGCTGTAGCAAACATCAAACCGTCGATGAAAAAAGCTTATCACACAAAAAACTAATATCTGCTCAACGTGGAAACATCAAAAGGTGAAAATCCATTTGAAAAACATTGTGCAATCTGAAAACGCGCCAAAACCCGTTGGGCCCTATAGTCAAGCCGTAAAAGCAGACAGGTTCCTGTTCGTTTCAGGCCAACTAGCCATTGACCCGAAAAAAGGCAAAATCGTGGCCTCGGACATTAAAACCCAAACCACACAAGTCCTCGAGAACATCAAAGCTATACTGAAAGTCGCAGACTGCACATTAGACGATGTCGTTCAAGCAAACGTGTTTCTGTCATCAATGTCGCTGTTCAGCGAATTCAACAGCACATACGCAACTTATTTCAAAAAGGATTTCCCAGCAAGAGCCACTGTAGAAGCAAAACTTCCTCAGAACGCCCTCGTGGAAATCTCTGCAATCGCCTGCAAAGAATAGACAGGTTGAAGATAGTTTAGCAAATTGGCTGCACTAAGTCGGTGCTGTACTCGCGATCCTGCTCAGAAAACCACCATAAACCACCGGCAAAAGACCACACAAACTCCCTTTTTCACATTTATTTTCTTTTAGCCCCATTACTAAACAGGCAAGCATGTCAGCGGCTATTACGAAGCCACTCATATCACGCCTCGAAAACAGCTTTTGTCGCCCCAAAATAGTTGAAAAGGTGATAATATTGGAAAATTATAAATAGAAGGTATACGGAATATTGTTTTAGCCGATTTTTCGGATAAAAAACATAGAAAATTGGAAGGAAAAACATTGAAATTGTCTAAGAATTCTACGAAACATACGCAATTTCTGAAGAGCAAAACAATAACTGCAATTGCTTTGTTTCTGACCTTAACTATTGCTATTACGCTTGTTGCTTTGCCAGCTACTAATGCACAAAGCTCGGGGCAAATGGCTTCCTACGCTTTTATCCATGCTGAACCAAACCCGGTAGGAGTTGGTCAAACTACGTATATTGCAATGTGGGTTGACACGCCTCTTGCAGATGCAAGCATATATAATGACATTAGACGACATGGCTACAAACTTACAATCACAAAGCCTGGAGGATCAACAGAAGTAAAGGAGTGGTCATATATCGATGACTCAACTGGAGCCCAGTACATTGCCTTCATACCTGATCAAGTCGGAACATACACACTCAAATTCGATTATGCTGGACAGGTATATACTTGGAATGCCTCAGCAATGCAAAGACGCTGGACAGGCATTACTTTTTTGCCCTCAGCAACAACAACGACACTTATCGTACAGGAAGAACCACTACCTGCCCCCATTACTAGCTATCCGATGCCGACTGAGTATTGGACGCGTCCGATAGAGGGGGAAAACATCGATTGGTGGACAGTTTCGTCACATTGGCTAGGCGGAAACTATCTTGGCACTTTCCAAACACCAGGTGACCGTTTTAACATCTGGCAAAGGGACGGCACTGCACCTAACAGCCCCCATATACTGTGGACAAGACCGATCGAGTTCGGAGGCGTTGTCGGAGGAAGTAACACAGGGATTAATGCCTCTACGTATTATTCTGGGGGCTCGTACGAAGGCAGATTCAATAATGCACTGATCATCAACGGAATACTCTATTATACAGTACCCCTAGGGCACTCAGGTAGCGGAGGAGGATACCAAGCATTAGATCTTCGTACTGGTGAAGAGATATGGCGCCTTGAGGATATCGGTGGTCTCACCGGGACTAGTTATTACACTGCCTTTAACAAAGGGCAACTCTTGGCTTACAATACACAAAACCAACATGGAGTAGTTGGAGGGATGTTATGGAGGGTCGATGGCACAACATGGAATGCTTATGATGCATTCACTGGAAGGTGGATCTATAATTTGACTGCTGTACCCTCAGGCACAGAAGTATACACTGAAACGGGTGGAATAGTACGTTATGTGCTTAACTATCCAAGACGCTGGCTGGCTTTGTGGAACAGTACTTATGCCGAGGCGGGCTTAGGTCAGGGAGTAGTTGGAATCGACTACCTTGCAGAGTTTGGATGGAGGCCTTCAGGAAAGGTGGTTAACATGAGCGGTGCATATAGTTGGAACGTAACAATACCGAATTTGCCTGGGGCGTCAACGCCAGCTATTGTTGCAATCTTGCCTGGTGACATAATACTTGGCAGAAGCTTTAACCCAACAACTGGTACTCTCACAGGAGATACACGGGGCACTTCAAATCCTTACACGTTGTGGGCGTTAAGTGATAAACCAACAACGAGAGGTCAACTGTTGTGGATCAGAAATTACACGGCGCCATCAGGCAATATCACCCGATTGTTCGGACCTGTAGATCCGGTGAACCGAGTTTGGACTATGACTGATGCGGAGACCATGGAATGGTTAGGCTATAACATTGACACCGGAGATCTGTTATGGGGTCCAACAAAGGCAGAAACCCGCGCCATTCAATTCTTTAGCAGTGGATCAGGAGCCGGTCAGAGAGCTGTTACCGCTTACGGCAACATTTACGTGCAGGGCTTTGGTGGAGAACTCTTCGCCTATTCTGCGAAGAACGGAAGTCTACTTTGGAAATTCAACAATACATACGACGGTCTTCAAACACCTTGGGGTTATCGTCCCATCTTTATCGCCGCTGTCGCCGACGGAAAAGTCTACGCTTTCAACAATGAACACTCTCCCAACGCACCGCTCTACAGGGGTAACAAAATATATGCTATCGATGCTTACACTGGTGAAGAAATCTACAGAATGCTAAGCTGGGCTGGTCAAGTTGGAGGTCACGGTGTATCAACAAGTGTTCTTGCAGACGGCGTCTTGGCATACTACAACTATTACGACAATTCAATTTACGCTATTGGTAAGGGTCCAAGCGCCACAACAGTAGAAGCACCCATGACTGCTGTAACAAGTGGATCCAGCTTAGTGATACGGGGTACTGTGACTGATATTGCTGCTGGCACTAGGCAGAAAGAGCAGGTGGCTCGTTTTCCAAATGGTGTTCCAGCTGTTTCAGACGAAAGCCAAAGCGCTTGGATGGAGTACGTGTACATGCAAAAGCCGAAGCCAACAGACGCTACTGGTGTCCCTGTGAAGATCGATGTAATCGACGCAAACGGCAACAACCGCAACATCGGCACCGCCGTCAGTGATTCGTCGGGGATGTTCACGTTAGCATGGAAGCCTGACATCGAAGGCGCCTACACTGTAATCGCAACATTCACAGGCTCCGAATCCTACTGGCCATCGTATGCTGAAACGTCGTTCTTTGTTGACCCGGCACCAACTCCACCAGCAGAAGGCCCTCAACAACTGCCATCCATGACTGATACGTACGTTTTGTACGCTGCGGTCGCCATAGTCATTGCAATCGCGGCTGGATTCGCAGTCGTAATAGTTTTGCTCCGAAAACGACCATAGCATCATAAACAAAACCAAACATTTCCCCCTTTTTCTTAGTCCCCGAAAACTCAAAATAGCAAACCGGGCTGAAAAGGCTCTGGACTAAATCGAGAAGAATCGAATTTATTTTGTTTTCATTCTCGAGTTGGCATATCCTTAAGTTTGCGTTGTCCAGAGCCTCAGCAAACCTTTTTCAGATACCGAAAATGTCACAGCATTTGGCCTTCAGCGCATAAGTTATAATAATTAGCCATTCTCAAATTAGAGTTGAGGCAACTCATGACTCTTAAGTTTAAACGGTGTATCGAAGATGTAGCTAATCAGAAAGCACCTGGACCATCAACCACCTTCACAGTATCACACATTTTCTTCGCGCTGGAACTCATGGCTGAAAAACCCATCGGACGAAACAAACTAGCAAAGCAGCTGGACGTTGGCGAAGGTGCAATCCGCACCATAATAAACCGCCTAAAAGACGCTGGCTTAATCGAAACTTCAAAGGAAGGCTGCAATCTGACCAGCAAAGGCTTGAATGTGTGGAAACAGTTCGAAGAGCACTTCCCAAAACGAGTTGAAATCGGAAAAACCGAGTTAACCAAGGCAGACCACAACTACGCTTTCCTAGTCAAGAACAGCGGGCACAAAATAAAATCAGGCATCGAACAACGCGACGCCGCAATCGTAGCAGGCGCAACACGCGCAGTCATAATCGTCTCCAAACAAGGACACCTAACCATCGAATCAGTAAGCAATAACCTAGAAAAAGAGTTTCCCGAAGCCGCAAACCAAATCCTCAAAACCATGCAACCGGAAAACAACGACGTAATCATTGTCGTGGGTGCAGCAGCACGGCAAAAAGCCAAACACGGCGCATTCGCCGCTAGCTGGGCACTGCTTGACGATTGCAAAACCGAATAAGCGTCTGCTTAGTAGGTGTATTTTTCTCCTCCAGCCAGGATTCGCTCCAACAAGGTGTTAACGTTGTTCATACCCTCGTTCGTTTTGGCGGAAACGGGAACAAGCAAGAACTTCATGCCAAGTTGAGTGATTGCGCGCATCATGTTTCTGCTGAAAAGACGCTTCTGGCCTTCCAACGTTTCAATCGCGCTCTCCAATGCTCTAGGATCGGCTGACCAGTCCGCAATTTTCTCAACCTCTTTTTTCGGAAGCAAATCGCATTTTGAAAGCAGATGCACCTGCGGCACGAAAAACCGGTTGTAAACCGCAGCCGACAAAAACATGTTAGAAACATAGTTCATTGGGTTAACTGAGAAAACCGCGTCAAACAAGTAGACAAGCGCTTTAGGCTCCTTTGTGAGTTCGGTCACTATGTAAGGACCACTTGCACGAAACGCAAAAAGCTCCATTTGTCCAGGCGTATCCACTATGACGAGGTCAGCGTTTGCGGCTTCGATATCCCTCGTGATGTTTTCAATCTCGTCGGCGATGAGGTCAGCAGCCAAAATTAAAGCGCCGTTTGGTCCTAACTCGTACTTCTCCATAAGGTTTCCGACATCCACATAGTTGCGAATATCCACATCAGGAGAATACGGCAGTTTCAACACGCCAGGATCAAGGTTAACGACGGCTACGTCCTGTTTTGACATTTTCAGCCATTCACTAAAAGCAGCGGTGAAGAGGGATTTGCCTGATCCTGCTGTGCCGATTATGAATATTAGAGGCATTCTATTTCACGTTCCAATCAAGAAGACTTCTTTCGCAGAATAACCTTTTGGTTGCTCAAGCGAACGTTGGCGGCTGCGGTTCCTGCGGCTCCAAGTTTTCGTGGCGCGAGTGCCTTGAGAACAAGACTGCAGCAACGCCCACGACGGTTGCCAGGATAGCTAAGCCTATTAGCGCGGTGAGGAACATGGGGATGACTGTGCCGTTTTGCGTTGCGCTTACGGAGCCTGCGTAGGTTTCGTCGCCATTCCAGCTTGCACGGACAGCGTACACGCCTTCAAACGTTGTTTGCCAAGTGTACGAGAAACTTCCATCTGGCTGGGTGGCTGTGGTGGCTAGGACTTTCCATGGGGAACCGCTGATTCCCAGATAAATCGTAACGTTCTGGCTTGATAAGATCGGGGTTAATTGTCCTTGGAAAGTTATGACACTGTCTTCGAGAGCTATTGCCGGCGAGATTTCAAGTGAGATATCACTGGATTCAAGTGTTATGAAGCTAGCGCTGACTTGTCCTGGCGCGATTTCTTCGGCGTTTTCCAGCGTTAACACTTGGATTTTGGCTTTCTTAAGGTTATCAGGGCTTTCTCCAACTCGCCATCCAGACGTCAAGTTTCCTCCCGTGGCCTCAGCCATGTAGTATGTGATGCCATCGCGTTTTACGCTGTAGGCGCTTCCTCTGGCTTTTTCTGGCGCGTTGTCAAGGTGAACTCCAATGTTCATGTGCTTTTCGTCTTCGTAGTACAGGAGGACAACGTCTAGTCCTCCGGCTTTTAGTATTGAAGCTGCAACGAACGAGAAGATGTCGCAGTCACCGGTGTCATTGACCAATGTTTCCGCAGGGTACTTGCCTGGCGCGGTTTTTACGTAGTTCATCTGGTGGACAATCATTAAGACTGCGTTGGTAAAGTCTTCTTCATTTTTGTATATGGTTTGAAGAGTGTCAGCTATGGGTTTCAAGGCGTACGGAGTTACGAAACTCGAGAAGGCGCTTGTTGATGGCAGCTTGTCGCTTTTTCTCTCGTAGTATTCGAGGAGGCTTTGAGGAACCACTATGTTTATTGTGTAAACCACTTTTCCGCCTGGTTCATCGAGCAACTGATAGCTGGTGCTGTAATCTCCTGCTAGACTAACGGGAAGCGCGGAGAGTGTTATGAAGAGGAATACTGTAATCGCGACTGGTATGGTGAGACGTGTTTTCATTTTTCCCCAGTACTTTAGGTTGCTATCGAGTTTATTGGCGTTGCGGACTCTGAATTACTAGTCTGAATATTTAGGTTTCGACTTGGTTCTGGGTGTAGACTTTTCCGTTGCTTCTTGTTATGAGTTGTGAGAGTTGGTTTGCGGCTACTTCCAGTTTTTCCTGTGATTTCTGGTTGTTTGTTGAGGTTATGGAAAAGTGGATTTCTATATTGGGTTTGTTTTCTGCGCCTCTTGGGTGCGACTTTATGTAAACGCCAGAATTATCCTGCATTACGGTGTCTATGAGCGTTGCTAGGGTCGACTCCATAATTTCGTCGGCGTAGATGCTTTTCTCATAAAAAGCACAGCCTTTTGAAGCTTGATGGAGCAAAGGGGCAATTGATTCTTCAAAGATGGCTTCCATTTCCTTGGGCACACCTGGCAAGGCGAAAATGACTGTTCCGTTTACGTCGACTCGAACGGCTGATGCAGTGCCCACAGGATTTCTTATTGGCGCCGTTTTTTCGGGGATGGTTGCCATTTTTATTCTTGGCTGTGTCAGCTCAACGGTTTTGACGTTTTTCTTTCGGGCGTAAGCTGCGTATTTTTCTTTAACATTGTCAAGTGCTTCGGGGTTGACTTCGAGTTTGCGGTTTAATGCTTTTGCAATGCCTTGGAGTGTTTTGTCATCGAAGGTTGGTCCTAATCCACCTGTGGTTATGATGAATTGTGGTTTGCGTTGGAGTGCTTCGCGGAGTGTGTTTGCGATTTCGTTAACGTTGTCCGCTATGACAGTGGTTCGTGTGATTTTTGTTCCGAGTG
>DATEAU010000216.1:0-12414 GCA_035288165.1 Bathyarchaeia archaeon | reverse complement strand
ATCTTCAAAGTCACCTCAAACGGTTTCGCATCGACGGGTGACGGTTTCGCGTTGGCGCTTGACGCAGGGGTTCCGTTGAAGGATATGGAGTTTGTTCAGTTTCACCCGACTGGAATTTACGGTTTAGGTATCCTCCTGAGCGAAGCTGCACGTGCAGAAGGAGGAATCCTAACGAACAGCTTGGAAGAGCGGTTTATGGAGCGTTACGCGCCGACGTTGAAGGATTTGGCGCCCCGAGACATTATCTCTAGAGCTATACTCACCGAAATACGGGAAGGTAGAGGCATTGGCGGCAAGGATTACGTTTACCTTGACCTACGCGGGATAGGCAGGGAGCAGTTATCGTTGAAGCTGCCTGAAATCTCCGCATTAGTCATGACATACTTGGGCATCGACCCGAGCGAGATCTCAATACCCGTGGCACCCACATGCCATTACGTGATGGGCGGAATCCCCACAGACGTTGACGGGCACGTTCTTATTGATGAAAAGAGAGAAGTAGTGCCAGGTCTTTACTCGGTCGGCGAATGCGCTTGCGTCAGCGTTCACGGAGCTAACAGGCTCGGCTGCAATTCCCTCATTGACTTGGTGGTTTTCGGTCGGAGAGCAGGCATAAACGCTGCGAAGTACGTTGAGGAAAATGGTTTTCTAGAGTTGTCACCTGAAGCCGAGAAAGATGTGGAAAACAAAATTAATGGTTTGCTGGGAAACAAGGGGTCGGAGCGAATGACGCCCATTCGTGAATCGTTGCAGAGGGTAATGGCGGAGAAATGCAGCGTTTTCAGAAACCACGACGGCTTGACCGACGCTTTAAGCGAGATTCAAAAACTCAAGAAGCGATACACAAGCTTGAAAGTGGCTAACCAAGGAAGAAAGTTCAACTACGAATTACAGGAAGCCTTGGAGCTTGGAAACATGTTAGTAACCGCTGAAGTCATCGCTTTTTCAGCGTTGCGCAGGCACGAAAGCCGCGGCGCGCACTTTCGCCAGGATTTCCATGAAAGAAACGATTCGGACTGGCTTAAGCACACGTTGGTTTCCATGTCAAAAGACGGGCTAAAGCTAAGTTACAGACCCGTAGTCTTAAGCAGGTTTCTGCCAGAAAAACGGAGGTACTAACCATGAAAGTCAGGCTTAAGGTTTTCAGGTTCAATCCCGAAACGGACGAGCACCCGCACTACGACCAGTTCGAGGTCGAAGCAGCCCCTAATGATAGAATTCTCGACTGCCTAAACAGGATAAGATGGGAGCAGGACAGCAGCCTTGCCTTCAGGATGTCATGTGCGCACGGCATCTGCGGGTCTGACGGCTTAACTATCAATGGCTCTGCAGCTCTTGCTTGCCAGAAACTCGTCAAAGACTACGACTATACAAGAGAAATGGTTGTTGAACCGCTGGAGTATTTTCCGGTGATCAAGGATTTGAACGTGGATTTTGAACCGTTTTTCCAGCGACTCAAATCCATTCATCCAGTGAAAACGGCGCCCATCTCAGTTTCTGATTCAAACATGAAAGAACGAATCCAAAGCGCCGAAGAGCGAACCTCGTATGATGATGCCATAAAGTGCATTCTCTGCGCCTGCTGCGTCGCCGCCTGCCCAGTAATGCTCAAAGAAGACAAGGAATTCGTCGGTACAGCTGCCATTCTCAGGGCGCAACGATACATCTTCGATTCGCGAACGGGCGATGCTGCGGATAGGATGCGGATTCTGGAGAACCCTCACGGAATATGGAGCTGCAAAAGCTACTACAAGTGCACGCAGGTGTGTCCCAAAAAAATTAAGGTCACCGAAGCCATACTGAAGACAAAGAAAAAGATACTTCAAGAACTTCGCTCTAAAGATAAACAGGAAGGAAAGGCAAATGGAGACGCGACGTGAAGTTGACCCATTGGGCGAGAAAGCAGTGCCCAAAAAGGCTTATTATGGGATTCAAACTCTGAGGGCGGTGGAGAATTTTCCCGTCAGCGGAATCAAAGCACCCTCAGTTTTCATCAAGGCTTATGCTCAAGTTAAAAAGGCAGCCGCTGTGGCGAACATGGAAGTTGGCTGTCTCAACCCGAAGATTGGGAAAGCAATCGTTCAGGCTTGTGACGAGGTCATGGCTGGAAAGCTTCATGATGAATTTGTCGTTGACGTTTTTCAGGCGGGTGCGGGCACATCGTTCAACATGAACGTGAACGAGGTTTTAGCCAACAGGGCGCTGGAGTTGCTGGGGAAGGAAAAGAGCGATTACCGTACGGTTAGCCCGAATGACCACGTGAACATGGGGCAGTCGTCGAATGACACGTTCCCGACAGCATTGCATCTGGCAGTGTTAATGGCAACGCAGACTCTCCTAGATGCGCTGGATTACCTAGCATACGCTTTCGAAAAAGTTGGCAAGAAAAACGCCAGCGTTGTCAAGTCGGGGCGCACGCATCTTCAAGATGCTTTGCCCGTTACGATAGGACAGGAATTCGGCGCTTACGCTTCGGCAATCAGGTGGGCAAATATTCAATTGAGTGACAGGCGGAAAGGCTTATTCATGGTTGCGTTAGGCGCTACAGCCACGGGCACGGGAGCGAACGCGCATCCACGATACCTGGACCTTGCGGTTGCGGAACTCGGGCGTATCTCTGGTTTTCCGTTGAAGCCTGCCGAGAATCCGTTTGAAGCGCTCCAGAGCCTTAGACCTGTACAGGCTATTTCAAGCGCCCTCAAAGAATTAGCTTTGGAGCTTATCCGAATCGCGAACGACTTGCGACTTCTCGCATCCGGTCCCACCACAGGCTTCGACGAGATTATGCTACCCCCTGTTCAGCCGGGTTCCTCAATCATGGCTGGAAAAGTCAACCCCGTGATGGCTGAATGCTTGGACATGGTGGCGTTCCAAGTTGTAAGCAACGATTTGGCGGTGTCTTTGGCAACGCAGGCGGGGCAATTGGAACTAAACGTGATGACGCCAGTCGTCATGTACAACGTGCTGTTTTCCATCCAAATCCTGACGAATTTCCTTCCAGTCTTCACGACGAAATGCGTTGAAGGCATCAGCGTGGACAAGGAGCGTTGCGCGGCTTACTTGGACAAGAATCCTTCGTTAGCCACGTTTCTCTCGCCATATATTGGATATTTGGAGGCGAGCAAAATCGCGAAGCAGGCGTTGGAGCAGGGTCGCTCAGTCAAGGAAATCGCTTTGGAAAAAGGATTGCTGAAGCCTGAAGAACTGGAGCGGATATTCGACCCGAAAAATCTCCTAGGAAAACGCGCCGAAAAAGACCGTTCAGGCTAATTGGCTACGCCATAAAAGTCAACCTTCACGACGGCACCGCTGGATTCCCTGTTTGATTTCGCATCAATCAATATAGCCCACAGCACGTTCTGCGAGGGAAATAGCTTCAGCAAATCATCGTCACTTAGCCAAGTCGTGGTGCTGGCGGTGAAGATTTTTTCAACGATTTCTGAGATTGCGTTGTCGACGAATTCCAAGCGGAACCGAACAGTAACAGTTTCACCAGCGCTAAGGCTTCCCTGAACTCGGATTCTGGGCTTGAAGCTCGATATAGTGAGTGGACGCGCATGAAGATTCATTATCTGCCCATACTCGTTGTTCAATCCAACTTGGACGTTGACGTTGATTCTTCGGAACAAGCTGCCCAAACCAGAAATCCACTCACTTGACGGATTGTGAACTCTGGCTGTCCAGTTGCCCAGAAAGCTTACGCCTTCCCCGAGAATAGGCGTTGTGTTTGCCGTTTTTCCTACCGCAATGGCGAAAAAGTTCACGGGGTCATCGGCGAATGATTCGAAGACCACGCTGGACAATGTTGTTTGGGACATTGACCCGTCTACTCGTAGTCCTGTCTGGTTGGTTTTTCCGTTTTCGCCTAACCATAGTCGGGAGTTCTCCAGCTGGCTGTCCGAGTACTCGGCTAGTGGTTCAACGTTTATGCCTATTGAGTCGTCGATTAGGTTGAAGAAGCTACGCTTAATCTCAGTGCTCGCGTATGAGCCAGTCCCGTTTCCCGAAGGAGTCCTGAATGCAATCGCTTCGGTGAAGTTAATGAAATGAACATTTTCGATTTTTGTTCCTTCAGTCCACGTCGCTGTGTTGACGAGTTCAATTGCGGTGGAGCAGTTCTGGAAAATCATGTTAGTGATGGTTACGGCAAAGGAGTTCTCGACTCGTAGAGTACCGTTTGTTATTGTGAAACCTGAGATGAGATTGTACTGCGATTTGGTGTAGTCGTCGCCTTTGATTACGATTTTGTTACCGTTTGCGAGTATGGTTGCTCCATCGCTGACGATTCTCAAGTTCTTCTTGTTAATAACCTGTATATCGGCGTTCAAAGAATAATTACCAGACTTAACGTAAATTGCGTTTGCTTCAGCTATGGCTTGGCTTATTACCTTGGAAGCGGTGGTTGAAGAGAAGTCGACGATTCCGCTAGTTTGGTTCTTCGCTTTTACCAAACCGGCCTCTTGGAAGATGACGAAGTCGAACGTGGAGTCGTCCGCCAAATAGTCGCGTTGCACTTTGCTAAGCTGGTTGCTGAGAATGGTTGCGTTGTAAAATATCAGGAAAGTGTTGACGGCTGAGAGCAACAGCGCGATAACCATAACGGCAATTACCACGCGTTTTGACAGGGTTATTCTCATGGCTGCTCTCCTCCCGGACATAGCACGTATTATGGGCTAGATTTAGTTGATGATTCGTTAAATAAGGTTTATCACGAAAAACTCTAAGAGTCTAAAGGTGCTTTTTATTGTTGGTGGCAAGCGGAGATGGACTCGAAAGCAATGATTAACGTGAAAAGGTACGGGAAGATCATTTTGATTGCTATCGCGCCAGTCCTGTTCATCTTAGCTACAGTTGCAACGAATATTGGCAGGGTTGAAGGAATTTGGCTGATTCTCCCCATAGGCACCGCCCGCGTTACAACTTGGATCACCATTATTTTATGCTTTGCAGCGGTTCTCTACCTTCAAAAGTCAATTAACCTGAAATCGCTATACTATGCTTTTTTAGCTGTTTTCTCCTTCATGGGCTTATTTGAACTGATCTGGTTCAACCTTGCTGTTGCTCTGCGGGGTTTTGAACCGCGAATCTACGAGTTCGCTGCCCTATTTGGATGGGTATTGCTCGGAACCAGAGAAGTCATTCACATTCGACCGCCTAGAATTTCCGTTTTGTTTTATGGGCTTTTCGTAATTTTTCTGGCGTTGTGGGTCAGAACAGGGTTTCAATTTAATAATCTTGGAGAGGCAACGTTTTCAGTTGTTGGAGAAACTCTCAACTTAGCAAGCAAGGCGTCAATTGGTGCTGGATTTGCTTTCCACTTGGGTAGTAAGAAATCTTGATTTAGAATTTATGCTTGTCCTGTTGCCAGTAAATTCTATTCCACTGATAAACAACTTGTTCTCTGGTTCCTGACTCTATCAGAGTTTTACTATTTGAGCGTGTGGGATGCCTTCTATTTTCAAGACCGCCTCAGGATGGACATAGCCTTTTTCTATGGCTTTCTCCACGCAGTTCTTGCCCACCATGTTCACAATCGTCGAGTTCTTTATCATGTTGACAGCTTCTTCAACAGTGACTTTGCCGCCATTATAAAACTCATCCTTGACGTGGAAAACAATTTTTCCCTGTCGCAAAGTTCGTCCAAGCAGTTCACAGTCACAGACAGCGAGAAGCACGTTTCTCCCCACTTTCTTCAGGTTAACGTAAACATCCAACTATTCTGCACTCTCAAAGCTGTTTAATCGAGGACTTAGCACCGCACGCGTTGCAAACGAGGAAAGTTAGGCGTTTCTCTTTAACGATTTTTGTGTCTGGCCGTTTGCAGACGGGACATATCACAAAGCTTTCCATATACCGTTGTAACAGGCGTTCGAAAACGTCTCGACGGAATTTTCCTTGAAAAATCGCTCTCGACTCATGAAACGTTGCCGCCGTGGCCATCTCCCTAGTCAAGAACTTCAGAATATGCTGAGGGTCTCGATCCAAAGCGTTAGCGACGTCTTTAAAGTTGCTGATTATAGTCCGCATGCCAACTGTGTTGACGAACAGAGGTGGCAGTGCAAGACGTTCGCGTTTCGCTGTGACTTCAGGAATTTGAGCGCAACCGCGCTTTAGCAGTTCTTTGTAATCGTACTTCATGGACTATCTTGCTCAGAGTAACATTGATGGCATACTATTAAATAGTTTTCATCGAGAAATACCATTCTTAACTTGGCAGTTTTCCCATCTTAACGTGGTTAACTTTCTGCACATTTTTCTCTAAAAAAACAAAATTCAGCTGTTTCAATCGTTCCAACTGGCAACACTTAACTTTCAAATCTGTCTTCAGGCATTCACGAAACACAGAAATTAAAAAACATCATCAAAATGACACAAAACTGTATGAAAATAATATTAATTCGTGATTCACAATTTTATTATTCTAACTCAACAAGAGGGAAACTCTCTTGACAGAACAGCAGAAAACAGATGAAATCGCGGAAATCAACAGTCGACTCGACGCTTTAGATGAGCAGATCAACAAGGCGAAAGTAGAAACGAGAAAGTTCATTGAGAAAAGAGACAAGCTAAACGAAGAATTCAGGAAACTCCGCCAAGAAGTGCAGGAACTCAAACCCGAAAGGGACAGCCTGAACGAAAAGGTGCAGACGCTCAAACTGTGCCGCGATGAAATCCGTACAAAAACCCGAACAATCATAGATGACATTAAAGCGCGGCAGGAGAAAATCTCTGAGCTTCGAAAGAATACGCCGAGAGTGAGCTTTCAGCAACTGCAGAAAGAGCAAGAAGATATTGAATGGACAATTCAAACAACCTCGCTGGACTTGCAGGAAGAGAAAAGACTGATTGAAAACGTCAGGCAACTCGAAACCAAAATGGCAGCCTACAGGAAAATAGAAAAACAGCAACAAAAAATCGATGACCTGCGAAAAGAGCTGAAAACGCTTGATGAAAAAGCCGACGCGTTCCACCAAGAATTATCCGCGATAGCTCAAAAGAGCCAAGAAATCCACCAGAAAGTAATAACGAAAATCATGGAATCGAAAAAAATCAAGGACGAAGCAGACAGCCTGCATCAAGCTTATCTTAAATCGAGACAGGAGGCTGACCTTTTGAAAGCTGAATTGATAGGTCTGCTTGAAAAGAGGAGAAAACTACAGCAATCACGTAGAGAGGAAGACACAAAGAAAAGAGAAGCATCCGAGCAAGCACTACGGGAGGAACAGAACGCACTGAAAGAAAAACAGCAGGCGTTGAAAGAGAAGCTTGAGTCTCAGGCGAGGGAAAAACTGCAACGCGGCCAAAAACTAAGCTGGGACGAATTCCAACTCCTCGCGGAAGACGAATCTAATACACAAAATTAAAGTTAGCCTTAAGAAATAAATAGGATTAGAGACCCGGATGAACGAAAAACGAAGTGCGAAGCAGCAAACACAAAAACGCATTCTCGTGCTGTGCGTGGATAGGGACAATGATCTAGAAGCAAAAGCAGGCATCAAAACGCCTTTGCTGGGAAGAGACGCCAACTTAGAAGCCGCGGTGTCGCTGGCACTGAAAGACCCCGAGGAACCCGACGCCAACGCCATGTTTGAGGCAGTTCGATTGAATGATAGGCTTCAAAGCGAAAAGAAACCTGAAGAAATCTTCGAGGTTGCCACCATTTCCGGGTCAGAAAGCGGGGGCGTAAGCGCCGACAGAAAGCTGGTAGCTGAATTAAACGCGATAATAGACTCTTTCAATGCGAATGAGGTCATATTGGTCACAGACGGTTACACTGATGAAGCAGTTTTGCCGCTGATAGAGTCCAGAGTTCCCGTTTCCTCGGTCAGACGCATAGTAATTAAGCATAGCGAGTCGATTGAGGAAACGGCTGCGGTTTTCACAAAATACGTCAAACTGCTTTGGAAAAATCCCCGATATTCCCGCGTTGCACTTGGAATTCCAGGAATTCTATTTCTAGTATGGGGAATCTTGACAATATACAAAGTACCTAGCACCGATTTCATTATTGCCATAGCAATTATTGTCGGCGGATTCCTGCTTTTCAAGGGCTTCGGGGTCGATAAGGCAGTCAAAGACTTGTACAAGTGGGCAAGGGAGTATTCGCCGCCGACGATACCAGTGCAAGTCTCTAATTATGCTGCTATTGCGGGTATCTTGTGTGTGGCCATCAGCGTTTATCTGGGTGTAACAGGCGCGTCATCATATGCATCAAAGGTGGATCCGATGCCTGTGGATTTTGCTGGTTGGCTAAACCAAGCTCCCGCAATAGCAGGGTTTTTCATTCTAGGCATTATGGATCTGTTGGTTGTAGGCATAGGCATCATCATGTTCGGGAGGAGCTTACGCTGGTACTTTGAAAGAGACTCGAGGATACTGCGAAACACGGCGCTGATTGTGTCCGTCGCATGGTCAAGATGGATTCTCGAAGCAACGGCTAAAATCCTTATTTCTCCTGCCACAGGCTATGACACGCTTGTCTTCAACGTCGTCGTAGGCATTCTGATAGGCATAGCCTCGGTTCTCATCATCGTGATCATCCACAGGTCAGCCCGAGACTTCTTTACTAAATCAAAAGAAAGCGTTGAAGAATTCACAGAAACCTAAAATCTGCCAATCACGTTATCGACTAATTTTTACTTTTAAGAACAGGAAGGAGAAGTCTTCTCCGAGCATAGGAAACCTCCGACTCGGAAGCTTTACGCAATATTTAATTAAAGCATGCAAGGCTTAACTTTATAGCACATGGGGGAAGCTTCGGCTTCAACCGCTCAAGTTCACGAGGTTCATTTAGTGCTTAAGAAACTCCTCTCAGTCATCGGCACGTACAAATTATATGAGAAGTGGTTATGGTATCAAGTTAAGAATGGAGCGAAAATCGAGCACATCGCCATAATCTTAGATGGAAACAGGCGTTGGGCTAATGAGAACGAGTTGAACCCGTGGCTGGGGCATAAGAAAGGTGCAGAAACCGTTGAACGACTCCTTGACTGGTGCGAGAAACTCAACGTCAAATTCGTAACATTGTACACTTTCTCAACTGAGAACTTCCGACGACCGACAGACGAAATTCAGGAAATAATGCGAATCGCCGAGGAGAAATTCCGCAAACTACTAAGGGATGAACGTATCCATAAGAACAAAGTCCACGTTAAAGTCATCGGACGTGTAAACCTTCTTCCCGAAAGCCTTCGACAGCTTATTGGTGAAGTTGAAAAGGCGACAGAGAACTACGACAACCAATTCCTAAACTTCGCGTTCGCATACGGGGGGAGAGCGGAAATTCTTGACGCTGCCAAAATCATCGCTCAGAAAGTCAAGACGGGTGAACTAACCCTTAACGATGTCAACGAATCAACGTTTGAGAAATATTTGTACACGGCTCATATGCCTAAGCAGGAACCCGACTTAATCGTAAGGACATCAGGTGAAGAGAGAATGAGCGGTTTCCTACTTTGGCAAGCCGCGTACAGTGAACTGTGTTTCCTAGATGTTTACTGGCCAGATTTTCGGTTAATCGACTTGTTAAGGGCTATTCGTACTTTTCAGAAACGCAAACGGCGATATGGCGCATAAAATTCTAGGCGCGTTTCCTGGCGCTCACCACGGAAACTACGTCCCTGTCTTTCAGCACTGCGTCTTCGCCAATTCTTTTTTTATCCCGAGCATCAACAGCGTAAATGAAGCTCTCACCTAGCTCGGTGTGAATAATGTAGGCGAATTGGCGAGCTGTGGTTCCTTTTGGAACGAGGTACGCGTCTGGCAAAACGCGACCATTATGGTCCGTAAGGTGTTCCACGTCTTCAACTGGATAAATAGTTATCATGTCTAAGAGTTTGAAGTAAGCCGTGTTTATTGCTTCTTGGACTCCTGTTGACCCGTTCGCTGCGAGAATTTTTTCTTTTATGGTCTCGAGCGCATTGGTTTGGCTTTCGGACAGCTTCGCAGGCTGGGCTACGCTGAAGCTGCCATCGCCTGGCGTATATTCGATCAGGTGTTTCTCTGCTGCTCGCCTTAGAGCTAATTCAGCTTCCGCACTGCAAGGTATAACAGCATAATTCAGCTTCTCGAGACGTTCAACGTTTGCTTTTGCGGTTGGTAGATCAATTTTGTTGGCGACTATGAGCATCGGCTTCGAAATTCGACGCATGGCATCTACGAAGTTGAGGAAATCTTCATCACTCCAAGATGCAGGCTTATCGGCGTTTAAGCCGGTTTTTCTTGTTGCTTCGGTTATGTGCCATCGTTTAATGCCTAATCCGCTCAGGCGTCCTTCAAGCATGGTGTAGACATCTTTTTTGTCGGCTTCGGCGGTTCTTGCTATTTTCTGCCAATCTTTCTTCAGGATTGAAGCTATCCACATGGTTATTTCCCGCTCGAGAAATTTCACGTCTTCCAGCGGGTCATGTTCGCCTGGCTTGCATACCTTTCCTTCGCAGTCTGTTCCGCCTGAAGCGTCAACAACGTGGATTAACGCGTCTGCCCTGCGGATTTCGTCCAGGAATTGGTTGCCTAATCCTCGTCCTTCCCAAGCGCCTGGCACGAGTCCTGCGACATCTATGATTTCGACTGGGACGAGCCTGACGCCGTTGGTACACAGGCTGTTGCGTGGGTTATCGTTTACTTTGAATTCTAGGTGTACGCATGGGGTGCGGACGTAGCCGATTCCCCGGTTCGGTTTTATCGTGGTGAAGGGGTAGTTGGCGATTTCTGCTGGTGCGAGGGTGGCGGCGCTGAAGAAGGTGGATTTGCCCGTGTTTGGTTTTCCTGTTATGCCTAGTAATCGCGTATAGCTTTTCTGCATGTGTCTTACCCTTTACGCGGTCGTAAGAAATGTAACGTGGGGTTAGCTTAAAAGGTTGGTTTATTGTGAAAAAAGCAGAAGGAGAAGGTGCACGCTTGCCGTTTATTCTTCCATCATTATCAGTGTCAGTGTCGAGCGGACTTTGTTGAGCGACCTGACTCGTCGGGTAACCAGGTCCTTGAGGTTCTCCATCGTGTCGGCTTTGATTTTGGTTATCAGGTCATAGACGCCGTAGGAAAAGTAGGCTTCTTCCACGCCCTCGATTTTCTTTAGTTCTTTCAGGACTTCGTCTTCGGAACCTGATTCAACGTTTATAAGGACAAAAGCTCTAGGCATTTTCTTAGTCTCCTAAACTAATGTAGCGCTTTAGGATTAAAATATTTTGCGGGAGTACGGTCAGATGGTTTCGTCCAGTTTTCATCAACCAAAAGTCTTATGAGCAGTAACACGCGAATTCTATTCGTAAAAGAGGATTGAAGAATGGTTTATTGTTCAAAGTGTGGCACGCTCAACTCGGACGATGCTTCCGTTTGTAGTAATTGTGGTGCAGCTCTTCACGGTACCCGCGTGGAAGGCAGCCCTAACTCGAGGGTCAGGCGATGGGAAGAAGAATATCGTAATTACCATAGAAGGAGCGGCGCATTCGCGGCGCTGGCGATAGGCTTGATAATAATTCTCGCGGGTTTCAGCATTCTCCTGTCAGAAGTCTACAACATTAGGATTTCTTGGGGACCGATAATCTTGGTTTTCTTTGGTGTCTTAATTATTGTTGCTGGTCTTCGGGCTAGGAGCCGCTGGCGTCGACGTTACTAATCCACAGATTTTTTTCTCTTTGCCTATTTTACTTCTTCCTAAAGTTTCACAAAAAGAGTTATATTAATTCTCGCTGAAAAGTGTAGGTTATTGCGGGGAGAAACGTGAATGGTTAAATACATTTTTGTTACAGGCGGCGTGTTGAGCTCAGTTGGCAAAGGAATTCTAACTTCTTCTATCGGCAAGATGCTTCAAACCCGCGGTTTAAAAGTCAACGTGATAAAGATTGATCCTTACGTTAACGTGGACGCGGGCACCATGAACCCGTACATGCACGGCGAAGTTTTCGTGACGGATGACGGCGGCGAAACCGACCTTGACCTTGGCTGGTACGAGCGTTTCTTGGACTTAAGCCTCAAGCAAGAAAACAATCTCACGACGGGGATGGTGTACAAATCGGTTATTGAAAAAGAGAGGCGAGGCGATTTTCTGGGGCGATGCGTCCAAATCATTCCCCATGTCACCAACGAGATTAAGCATCGCATAAAAGCAATAGGCAAAACCAGCAATGTCGACGTCGTCCTGACAGAGGTGGGTGGCACCGTAGGCGACATAGAAGGCTTGCCCTTTCTGGAGGCTATACGCCAGATGCGTATGGAGGAAGGGTACGAGAATACGCTCTATGTTCACGTTGCCCTTGTTCCCGTGTTAGATGTTACGAGCGAGATGAAGACCAAGCCTTTGCAGCACAGCGTCAACGAACTGCGCCGAATCGGTATCCAGCCTGACACTATTGTTGCGCGAAGCCCTAAGATGATTGACGCTGAAGCCTTGAGGAAAATAGCCTTATTCGGAAC
>DATEAU010000215.1:0-15632 GCA_035288165.1 Bathyarchaeia archaeon | reverse complement strand
TGTCGCCCTCTCTTGGCGGCATCTCCTGAGTTCCTATTGCGATTTTGCTTACTTTCAGGTCTTTTAGGAAGCGGTTTCTCGTTATTTCAGCCGCGTCAACAGCCGTAGTTATTGCTTGCCCTCTGGCTTTCACGGTTATTTTTTTAGCATCGCTCGCCGATAGACCTGTAATTATCGCTAGAACATAGTCCATTGGCATTTTATTTCCGACGAAAACAATTCCTGATTTTTCTGCCATTTTTCATCACCATTTAATCATAACGCTACTGCCCCATACTACGCAACCTTCCTTATAAAGCGATTAAACAACAGAGCATCCTGAGACTGATAAACCCCCCTCTATTTTACTTATATATGGTGCGGGGGGTGGGATTTGAACCCACGAACGCCTGCGCGATAGGGTCCTAAGCCCTACTCCTTTGACCAGACTTGGAGACCCCCGCCTAAACGGTTGAAAAATAGTTTAACTCTTTAATATCTGTTTAACCATTAAGGGGCAAGTTGTTCACTTTTGCAGACACCTTTATTCCGCAGTATCAACAAGATTCCATGGCGGACTTGAAAGTGCCTCCACTTTCCGGTTTTTGGCTGTTATTCGTGTTCTATATAGGTTGTTTTTGCCGCTTCCGCTTTCATGTACTCTTTAAGTTTCACTGGAGAAATGCACTCCTTGAACCCTGGGCAATACTTGTCTACGTGAAAGGATAATAGTTCAGAGAGAGGTTCAACAAGTTCTTTGTTCAGACAGTAGTTTTTCTCTTTGCCAGAACCCTGCGGCAGCACAATGGCGCCTTTCATTAAAGGCTTAAGGTTATCGGCGATGACGTTTTCTTCCTGTCCCAGAGTTTTTGAAATGTCCGAGATGCTTTTGCGACTATCCTTAAGCACATCAATTATAGCCAAACGTGTTCGATTTGCCATTGTGGAAAAAATCAGGTAGTAGGCTTCGTTGCAGAATTCTTTCATTTTCCTTTCACCAAATCGAGAACTATCTCATTTTCAGGTAGGCTACTGCTATTATTTATACCTGTTGAAAGGAGTTTGTTGCTGTGCCTCCACAATCACATAAAAATAAATCCAGCCACTCAAGATAATCTTTACAGAGTGACAGAATTTGGCCGCAAAGTTTGAAATTCTAAAAACCTCGGATGGAAAAGAATTCTATTGGCACTTCAAGTCAGCAAACGGGGAGAAAGTAGCAGTCAGCCAAACATACAAGACAAAACAGGCGTGTCAAAAGGGAATTGACGCGATAAAATCTGACGCAAAAAGCGCTACGATTCAGGACCTGACGGGAACACCTTAACCAGCACCTTATGTTATTGGGACTCCCGAAACTATCGTGGAGTCTCCTTTTTTTCCGTTCATCCTTCGACTGGACAGGATAAGATTCTCCCCCAAACCTAGTTCTGAAGAAAAGCAGAAACGCGTAATTGACCGTAACCTCTTTATTTATAAGCGCAGTTCTTTCACGAGAACAATCTATGCCTCCGTAGCCTAGCCCGGTGGGGCGTTACCTTGGTAAGGTAATGGTCGCGGGTCCAAATCCCGCCGGAGGCTCCACTTTTGTTCTTCGAGTGTGTTCGTTTTTTTTTTTGGCCATAGTAGTTGTGTGTGCTTGCTAAGCACAGCTTCTTCTATGGGGCTGAGTGGGTTGCTTTGTTTTGGTTATTGGGTTGGTTTTGGTTTGTGTTCTTGTTGTGCTGGTTGTGGCAGGTTGCTGTTTTGGTCGGGTATGTCTGTTTGCTGAATCCGGGCCTTGTCAACGCTTTTTTGATGCTTGTAAGGTAATGGTCGCGGGTCCAAATCCCGCCCTAGGCTCTTCAAAAGGAGAACACGGGTTAAGAGAAAAGCATTGTCAGCCTGTTTTTGGTGTCCCAGGTCTCTGTTTTCTGAAAACTCCGATTTTGGAATATACCGGTACTGGGAAGATTTTTTATAGTCATGAAAGCATTATTCAAGATAGCCGTCAAATGCGTATTAGGGGAAGAAAGGGGGAGGTGAAATTTCACGAAGAGCAAGTTTAAGGACAGCAAGAAGGCAATAAGCACGATAATTGCGGTGATTATCATAATTTCTGTTTCTATCGTTATGGCGATTGCAGTGGCTTATTGGGCTATGGGTATAGGTAGCTCATTCCAAAAGTTTGAGAAAGTGGAGTTCACAAGCATATATGCGGACCCGCAAACTGTAGATAACCCTGGGAATTTCACGGTGAACATTGTGCTGAAGAATAGTGGAAGTGCAGCGGCGACCATAAACAACATTTTCCTAAACGGCAGGCCATGGGACAAGGGCTTTACTGGTGTGACCCAAATCAACTTGATTAATCAAACGCTGGTCGTGGGTGCATCAACTACGGACGCCAAGATTTTCCTCCCGGTTAACATTCCGCCTGAAAATCCGAGTTGGAGTCATGGAAACTCTGTGGAAGTCGTGATTCAAACGGCTGCTGGGCGATCGTATTCAAACACTGTGGTCCTTCCATAGCGCCTCATAGTCCCGTTTTTCTCCTGTTTTCTTCTCAGGTTAATCATCTTGGGTTTTTTCTTATAATCATCGTGGCTTTGGATATTTCCACAAAATTGAAATATCAAGAGCGCAGCTTCAGCCACTATAGAGTGTCAGGATTAGAAGAGGGAAAGGGAGTTTGAGAATGAAGAGAAGCATAAGGCGCAACAAGAAAGGCATGAGTATTGTAATTTCAACTATAATAATTGTAGCCATTTCAATAACTATGGCTATTGCTGTGTCTTTTTGGGCTATGGGCATAAGCAACGCGTTTACAAGGTTCGAAAAGTTGGAGATTATTAGCATGTACGTGTACGACACCGCGGTCATTTATCAGAATCGGCCTAGTTACAGAGTTGCGATGCAACTTAAGAACACTGGCACCAATACACTCACGATAAACAACGTTTTTCTTGACGGTAAACCATACAATGCCCCTTCAAGCCGAACCCCTGGAGGACAACTCGCGTACCAACAAAGCTTGGTGGGCATAATAATGCAAACTGGCCAAGTAATCACAACTGGCAATGTTTACCTTCCAGTTGGAGGCATGTGGAACAGTGGAGACTACGTAGCCTTAGAGCTTGAAACCTCTGCAGGCAGACACTACCCGTACACAGTTGTCCTCCCATGACAAGTGCCCGATTGCCAACGATATTTCGTTTACTTCCTGAGACAAATCAGGAGCAGAGTCACACATGAGCCAAGACAATGAAACAAAGAAAGGCAACGACCAACCCAAAAAGCGTTTTAGCTTTAGACGTAAGCGAGACCCTCAAAAAACGAAAGTTGAACAGATAGAAACTAAGAAACCCACGCGGAGAAGCTTCCTAAGAAAAGCCTCAGTCAAGAAGCTCCAGCCTCAGCCGCAAGCGGTGATCTTCAAGAAGTTACCTGAAGGCGCACGAAGAATAGAAGCCTACCCGGTGTTTCTTCCTTACTCAGAAGTCACGATAGCTTCTTTGCCAGAACTTGGTGGCGGAAATGCCTACTATGTTAAGGAACTGCCGCTTTCAGGAAATGAAAGAGAAATCCACCTGAAGCTCGTCGAAATTCTTAGCAAAGAAATTGAACCTCCAAAAGCTGGAGTTGACGCCAAAGCTCACGTGGTGAATGAAGCTCGTCGAGTGGCCAAAAAATATGGTCTGTCAAAGAAAATTGCCGAAAGCTCCTGGCCAGTCCTCGAGTATTATCTCCGCAGAGATCTGGTCGGCTTCGGAGACATCGACGTTGTAATGAACGATCCAATGATTGAGGATCTTTCCGTCAACGGACTCAACATGCCAGTTTACGTCTGGCACAGAAAATACGAAAGTCTCCCAACAAATCTGGTTTTTACTGACGAAAATGCTCTTGACAACCTCATCGTCAAGCTCGCTCATCTCTCAGGTAAACACATATCGACCGCTTTTCCAATTCTGGATGCGATGCTGCCTGGTAAGGATCGGATCGCAGCTACTTTCAGGCGTGAGGTTTCGCCTGATGGCGGCTCTTTCAGCATAAGGCGGTTCAGGGAAGAACCTTTCTCCATAATCGACCTCATTGAATTGGGCACTCTAAATGAGGAGATTGCTGCTTACTTTTGGTTGCTCATTGAAAACAGGATGACCATAGCGGTAATCGGCGGTACGGGCGCGGGAAAAACAAGTACGCTGAACGCTTTGGCAAGCCTTGTGAAGCCTTCAATGAAGATTGTCACGGTTGAGGAAATTCCAGAACTAAACCTGCATCACGACAACTGGGTCCGACTCGTGAGCCGCGAAAGCTATGGTTTAGGCGCGTTTAAAACGGGCGAAGTCAATCTCTTTGAGTTAGTTAAGACTTCGCTGAGATACAGACCAGACTACATTGTTGTCGGCGAAATCAGGGGTGAAGAGGCATTCGTTCTCTTTCAAGCGTTAGCTACCGGTCACGGAGGTCTAACTACTATCCATGCGGAAAACTTGGGGTATACTGTCAAAAGGTTGACGAGCCACCCGATGAATGTAGCTAAACCATACATTCCGCTCCTAAACGTTTCCCCCTTAATTGAAAGAGTCAGACTGCCTCCCTCAAAGCACGGGGCAGAGACTTTTGGTAGACGGGTCAAGGCTCTAGTGGAGATTATCGATTACGAAGATTACAAGACTATAGGTGAATGGAACCCTGTAGACGACGTTTTCAAGGTGGACCTGAAAAGCAGCGTACACCTAGATAAAATAGCCTCCAGACATGGGCTCACAATGAGTGAAGTAATGGACGAAGTTAAGAACCGAGCGGCCTTCCTGAATCTCCTCAAACTGCAGGGTATCCGCAACAATGTGGAGATAGCGAAACAGGTCACGAACTATTATGCTCGACTGAATCATCAGGGCGTGCGGAGGAAATGACGAAAAACATGAAAGCGAAGGCAGAAAGCTCGTCGTCTTTCGCTGGCTTCAGCTATCAACATTTCAGTTGGATGGGTGACGCCATGAAAAAGGCATTCTATGCGGGTTCTGGGCTTGAAGAAGCATTGGAAGATGCTGGGGTCAAAATTTTCCCAGATGCTTACTATTCCATGGTCGGCTTTGTTTTTCTTCTGTCATTGCTCATAGTCGCTCCCATCGCGGTTCTTACGCAGCTATATTTTCTGCTTCCCATACCTCTATTGGTCATGTTTTTCGGATACGCTATACCTAAGATAAAGACCGCGGACAGAGCGGCGAAGCTTGACCTAGAGGTTCCCTTCGCGGGTGCCTACGTCAGTGTGATGGCAACAGGCGGGCTTTCTCCGTATGCCAGTCTCAAGAAGTTGAAGGATTGCAGGCTGCTACCTAACATGAGCAAGGTGATAGGTGACATAGAAACTGATGTGGAGATTAAGGGTTTTGACCCGGCGACAGCCATGGAGGAATCGGCCAAGACTCTTCCGTCGAGAGACTACAAAGATTTGATGCTTGGATACGCGTCGACGGTGCGAACGGGAGGCGATGTGGTTCATTATCTTATTGTCCGAACGGAAACGATGTTTAAGGATTTGGCTTTGAAAGTGAAAGCCTTCGGCGAAAGAGCTAGCCTATTAATGGAGTCCTACGTCACGCTCAGTATCCTAATGACACTGACCTTAACTATCTTGTTCATGACTTCCATTTCGTTTCAATCTTTTTGGGGTGGCGACGTTACATCAGGAAATTACCAAATATACGCCTACTTTCTAGTTCCCATGGTAGCGATGCTTTTTCTTTTTATCGCAGACACTCAACAACTAAGCCCGCCACTCGCTGAAATGGGTCCCTACAAAATTTTCTTCGCAGCGTCGCCGATCATGATTTTCCTGATTCTCACAATGTACCTTCCTTATGCCGCACCAGAACTAACTCCTCCGTTTGCTCAGCCTTTCATGGACTTTGTCAGTTGGCTTCGTCAAACGCTTGGCTTGAATTACGGCTACGAAGCAGGTTTAGGAATGGCAATAGCGCTACTTGTCGGAGCAGTACCTGGAGTCGTCGCTCACAATTATTACAGCGCCAAAGGTAGGAACATGGAGCACGAAGTCACCAATTTCATGAGGGACTTGACCGAAGCCAGAAAAACGGGCGCCTCACCTGAAAGATGCTTGGAGAACCTTTCGGGAAGAAATTATGGATCTTTCACTCATATTCTCAACGTGGCATCCAGACAAATCCGTTGGGGCTTGCCTTTCAAGGCCATTTATGAGACGGTAAAAACAAAGGTTAATTCTTGGCTTGCCCTTATCAACATTTACTTACTGGTCGATGCAATCGAGGTTGGCGGAGGAACCCCCGAAACACTTGAAACTCTGACTCACTTCAGCGAAGAACTTTCTTCTTTGGAGAAAGAGAAGAAAGAGAGCATGCGTCCTCTCCTCATAACGCCCTACGTAGGTGCCGGCATTCTGATTATCGCGACCTTGATTTTGCTGGGATTCGGTCAAACAGTCATCGCTTCATACGCACGGCAGAGCATCCCCTTCTCACAAGTAGTTACACTACTCTTGCCGCCATTGATGATTCAAATCTTCTTCACAGGTCTAGTTACCGGAAAACTAAGCTCAGGAAGCACTTCCGCCGGTTTCAAACACGCGTTTATTCTCACAGCAATTGCAATAACCCTAATCCCAGTTGCAGAGTACATAATGCTACCGTTCATTGGAGGTGGCTAATAAATGCCCAGAAGAAAAAGGAAAACTCTGTTCCTTAAGATTCGGTTAAACGCCGAAAGAACTATTCGCGGTCTCCTGAGCAGCAAGAAAGCCGTGAGCGTGGTGGTCAGCACAGTTGTTTTAACTGCTGGAGTGTTGGCGCTGGGGATCGCTGTTTTGTATTGGGCTTATTCGTGGGGCAATTTAGCTAACCTTGAATATTCTAGGGCGGTGGCGGACAGTTCACACGCTGTCTCGGAAAGAATAGGGTTCGAATACATCAGCTTCTCGAGCGCGAATAACCAGCTGACGGTTAACATAATTAATTGGGGGAGAGCCAACAACCTCAGCATAAGCTTAGTCTACATTTGGGATAGTTTCCATAACTACGTGGGAACGGGAGCATATTTTCCTTCGCAATTGACGAATTTAACCACTGGCTCACCGATTCCCGACAACTCACTCAACATGGGCGATGAAGGTGGCTTCACGGTAAGAATTCCGAACTCTCTGCCAAATGGATACTATAACATTCGCATGGTAACAGGAAGAGGGAGAAACTTTGACAGCTCATTCATCGTGCCGTAAGTGTCTGCGGATGGATCGAAAAGGGTACTCTGCCCTAATCGCAACTATATTTATGGTTCTCGTAGTCCTCTTCTTATACTTCAACGTATTCATGTTCACCCTTAATCGAGATACCGATTTTCAAGACGTGAAAAGTCGATCTGAACAGCTGGATGCCGATCGAAATGCTGAACAAGTGACCATTACAGACGTTGCCATAACACAGGACAGTTCAAGCGGGCAGCTTGTCGTAACCTGTACGTTGGTCAACAGGGGGTCGGTTCCCGTTCAGATGGCGAGATTATGGGTGCAAGACAAAAATTTGCCTCAGAACAACGTGGGGAACGTTGGATTGTTAACACCCCTTGTTGTGTTGCAGCCGGGTAGCAGAATACAGGAAACGTTCCCACCAGTCACTATCGGCGGGGCTTCTGCTTCTGACCAATTTTATGTTTGGCTGGTTACGTTCAGAGGCAACTCGTTTTCAACAACTGTCAATTAAACACTCTACAACAGAGGAGACCTAATAGCTTGAATCCGATGGAGCATCGTTCTTTTTCGATTCAGGTCTGATTTCGGGCACTGGTTTAAGGGCTTTGGTGATAGCTTGTTTCTTTTATGGTTCCATTTTGGTAAGTGCCTTGCCAGAGTATGAAGTTTTCATCCGAGTTGAGTTCGGCAGATACATCGTACACGGGGTTTGAGACCAATAACCACTGTACAGTCACCGTCCAACCCGAGTCGGCGTAGTATACGTACGTTTCATTCCCTAATTCTTCGCTGTCGAACCTTGACCCTGTCCACGACAGGTCAGTCATGAACTGCGCGGTTTTAGAGTGTTTAATTTTCACGTATGCCATTGCCGCATCCCTCACCTCTTCGGGCAATACTGAAGAGCTTGTTGTTTCTGAAGTGTTCGTGACCGTAGAATCTGAACCTTCAGGTGGGGTTTCTGAATTCTGACCTTCGGGCAAGTTTGAAGGAGGTTGGGTTGTCTGCGAATTTCCCGAAGGTGGCACTGTTGCCTGATTCGGGTTGAAGATAGTCCAGGTGAGTCCACCGATTATGATAACTACAGCCAGAACGGTGAATCCGAATATGACTATCTTGTTCGGCAACCCTTGTCCCACTCTAAAGGATATGCTAAGTTGGTATAAATACACTTCTCCAAAATACCAAAGAGCAGTTTTCTGAAATCTCTGGAACATTTGGCTTCGCTTTCTTTCCATTGAAACATTTCTAACGTTTTCTTTGACCTTATCCTGGTGCAGGGCTATTTTGTTCTTCCACATTGAATTTGATCTGCGCCTTCTCACAGGCAGGACTTGTCAGAGGATACGTGATCTTTGTCGGCGCTAACAGCGGTCCAGACGCTCCTGTGAAGCATGCCCTCGGCACCATCGTGAGTAGAGTAGACTGTAATTAACAAATGTTAATTGTATTTTGCGAGTTTGGATGCGAGTCTGGAGCTAGCCCGAGGTTCCACTCTCTTAACTTCCGTTTTTGCCATTCGTTGTCTAGCAAAAATGCATATATATGCATATGCATATAGCATTCACTATGACCAAAGTAATCTCCCTCTCAAACGAAGCATACCAAACCTTGAAGGATTCCAAGAAGCCTGGCGAGTCTTTTTCAGACGTAGTTTTAAGGGTCGTAAGTGCGAAGAAAAAGAAGTCATTGCTGGAGTTTTCAGGCACATGGGTAGGCGACGACATAGACGAAGTGTTTGCACAACTAAAGAAAGATAGAGAACAATCAGCTTCTCGGCAGGTCGATGTTTTCCCTTGATTCTCGACACCGACGTATTAATCGCATTATTAAAGGGAGAAAAAGACGCAGACGACGCAATGCAAGTCTTAGAGGATAAAGGTGGTCGAGTCGTGACAACGGTAATTACAGCTTATGAACTTTTGAGAGGAGCACATATTTCATCCAAACCAAAGGAGAACTTGACTAAAGTTCAAAACGTGTTATCTAATTTGGAACTTTTAGATTTAACATTGCAAGCGTGCGAAGAAGCCTCCAAGATTTACCGAGACCTTAGGAGAGCAGGTTGCTTGATTGGAGAGTTCGATGTGCTTATAGCTGCAATCGCACGAGTGCACAACGAGCCAATTATGACGCGCGATGAACATTTCACTCCCATTCGCGAAATAAACGTAACAGACTGGTAACGTGAGCTGTCTTGTTATTTGACAAGGTAATAGTGGCGGGTCCAAATCCAGCCAGTGGCTCCATCACGTGATTAAGGCTTTACGAAATTTATTGGCAACAAAAAATACTCTGTAAATTTTTTTAAAATAAAATGATAATGAAATAGTCTTTGACTTAAAATAGAAAGGTAGAAATGCTGCTCTGCATCTATTATCTGTGGAGAAGGTTTTGTGAGTAAGCGTATGTTTTTTAGCAATCCTGAGTGCAGGGATTGCATGCACAAGAGTGGCTCCTATTGTTGGGGGCAATGTTCCTTTAACGTCTGGAAAAGAGACAGAGACTATTAGCGCCTCTCGGAATGTTCGTGAAGCAAGGAAAAAGGAATCCAATTGCTTTTTATCTAAGCTTGATAGCAGGCGGCAACGACAAATGTCGGCTGTAACATAGTGTTTGTTTGTGATGGTTTGAATGGTGGAGTACGTTAAGGGAAGCGATTTTGACAAGTGGCATTGGTGTAAGAATTGCACACAATATCCTATGTATGCCAACCAGAGGCGTTCTGATAGGCCGCGTTCTGACCTCTGCCCACAATGCAAAGTGAAAGAAAAAAACAAAGACTGCACAACATAAAGGCCCAACACCTACCTTCTTGCTTCGAATGAGTTCTTGGAATGTTTGTCAAGTGAAAAAAGGTTTAGATTTTCTTTCTGAAATATTCCAAGTTTGAAGCATGGCTTTTATTCTGTTTCAGACTGCCTCATGATTGGACAGGGAGAATGGAGAAAGGTTCCTTAACACCAGGGATTAGGAAACTTCATCCTCAATCCCTGGCACACCTGTCACTTAACTAAATATTCTTTGGAATGTTCGTGAAGTGAAACAGAACTTATTTGTTAGCGATACATATGCATGTTAAAAAGTTATATTAACTAATTCAATAATCAATTACTCGATGCGAAAGCGAAACAGGTTTACCTTGTTTCTAGTAACGCCCTTAGCTGTGTTCTTCTGGTTTTTCGGCTGGAGCCTCTATTGGATAGGTTCTAATAAGAAACTGTCTAAACCAAGGAAGAAGGAAAGCAGCAAAGAGTTAACATTCACTGTACTAATGCCTCAACAGAAATACGCAACATAGGATTTTCCAGTGGATTTATGGTTGAGCTGATATTACGAAATTTGGAATCTGCTTTATAAGCAGTTAAAGCCGAACTTAGCTTTGGAGAGGAGAGGAGCCCTATTTCATTCAGGGCAACAAGTAACTTGATAGCTGTTTCGATAGCAATTTTCGTCACAGGTGTCTTCCTGTACGCTCTACTTTTCGTGCCAATGATGGAAATTCCATTCAAGACACAAATCCAGACTTGGGTTCCATATATATTCCTTCTCAGCTTGGCTGTTTTTGTGATGGGCGGAGCAGTTGAAGTTTTAAGAACCAAGCTGTAAGTTCTGTGATCTCCTTTTCTGATTTCTTATTTTGGTGGGATTTTCGGAAGCCGATGGTTCAATATGACGCCATTTGGTTCGTCTGTCTTAGATACTCTAATGATGCATTACATAAAGGAGAGAACTGTGGCTAAGCTTAGGTTGGAAAAGATAAGCCTGATTGTTACTTGTGATTGTGGCGGCAGGTTTCTTGCTGAAGATTTTGAGCCAGAGTGCCCTTACTGCGACAAAAGTTACAGTGTCTCGGCGGAACTGAAACTGAAGAAACTCAGATTGAAAATAGCACCTAATATTGGAACTTCAGCAGTAAACTGCGAATGGCATTAGATTTTAGAATCCTTGGGCTATTTTTAGTGTTTTTTCTGCTGTTGATGCGCTGAAAAGCAGGTCGTCGATGGTGGCGATGAACGTGGCAATTTTCGTTTCGGCGTTGATTTCTGTGACGACCGCGTTTCCTTTCCTAACTGTTTTTATGGCTAGTCCTGCCGGTGTTTTGTAGTTGTCAGGCGAAACCGCGTCTGCGATAGCTTCGGCTGTTTTTTCGTCAGCGTACTCAAGCGTTATTGTTGCTTCCAACCTGTTCACCGCGCAGTTGTTTTCCTATAAGTTCGTCTGCGATTTTGATGAAGTTGTCAACTTGGTCCAGCGGGGCTTGTGCTCCTGCGGCGATGTTGTGTCCTCCGCCTTTCCCGCCAAGCTTCTCTGAAGTTAAGCGCATGACTTCGCCAAGGTTAACTCCCTTCTTGACCACGGCGTCGGTGGTTCTGGCGGAAAACTTTGCCAAGCCCTCCTTCTCCACGAACGCAAACGCTAGGATCGGCTTGTCAGAAACTGGAAGGCTGTATGAAAGGATTGAGGCGACTGTTCCGATGATTTTCTCGTTTACCTGGTTTTCTCCGAAGACGACGTAGATGTTCTGGAATTCGCGCATTCGTTCAGGTTTCTCCATCACCCAGTTGAGGTACTTGTTTATGTCTTTCCTGTAGTCTTCCAGAACCTTGTTTGCTTCTTCAAGTGCTGCTGCTCGGTCACCCATGCAAACCGCGATTCCGAGGCTTGGCCTGTCGAGGCGACCTGTGCTGTTTAGGACCGTGCTGAATTCCCTTGCGTCTCTTAGCGATGTTCCAGGTTCCTCTTTTGTCAAAACGTAAATGTTCCCAATCAAGTTGCCGACTTCCAAGTGTAGCCGTTTCGTGAGTAAATGTTCCGCGAGCGCAGAGCACAACTTTTTTCTCTCGTCATCCGACAGGTCCCTGAGAGCACGAAACTTCTCGCCGTCCCTGAGTTTAATGCCCACGCTATCGAGGAAAGCCACGGCTGCCCCTTCGTCGCCGCTCAATCCTGGAATGAAAGGGCTCGTTGAACTTGCCAACGTTTTGTGGATTGGACGGGTTTCCCTGCCGAAGAACGTTAAATCCTTCTCCACCTTCACGAAACCCGCCGCAACAGCGTCTGCCACGATTATTTCGTTTAAGCCGCCTAGCTTCTTCTGCTCATACTTGTCCTGCATATCACCCAAGGCTCCAACCAAGGCTACAGGCGACAAATCAACGTTCCCCGCGTCGACAGCTTTAGCTGCGAAGTAAGCGACGCCTGAACCGCTGATGTCTGTTGCCCCGTCAATGCCCTGCAAGTGTGGATTCACTTGCACAAAATTCGCGTTCTCCGCTTTCCCCAGAATTTGGTGATGATCAAGAATGACGATTTTGACGTTTGGGATTTTCTCGTTCAGCAGGTCGAGGTAGCCGCTTCCAAAATCCGTTAATATCACCAGTTGCGGTTTGTCTGCGGTTATTTCGCCGATGATCTTGTCGTCAACCCACTGCATAACCCTGATTCGGAATTTTGCGTCAAGCCTGCTCAGGGCTTTTCCAATTATTCCTGCTGCCGCAACGCCGTCCGCGTCCAAATGGGAGAAGACTTGGATGAATCCGTCTTTGTCGACGGTTTCCCTGATTGTTTTGGCGGCTTGGAAGGTTGAAGCTAAGAATTTGTCGATGGGTGTTTGCTCTGCTGCCATGGTGAACACGCTGGCTAAAATGGGCGGTTCGAGATTTAAAGCTGATGTTCACTAAAGTTATTGCGAAAATTCCGTTCGAAAAGAGAGTTTAAGTTATCGACGCTACCTTGGTTTCGTACTTCCAGTTCTTAGGCAACACGCCTTCACGCTTGTAATATCTTGAGAGCTTGTGGATTCTAGCTTCGATGATCTGCATGCTGCGTTTGTTGTGCAGGTCTTTCTTGTTTTTCTCCATGTGGACGGATAGGCTTGTGGCTTTCTTGATGAGGTTCCCCAGGTCTTCAGGCATCGAAGGCTTCAAGCCTGATGCTTCTAAGGTTTCGCTTATGCTTTTACCTGTGATTGGTTTGACGAGTGGGATGGCGTATTGGTCTCTTAGGATTGTACCTATGCCGCTGAGCGAGTGACCTTCCTTAGCGTGTTTTATGATGAAAGCTTCCACTTCTTCAGGCTGGTACTTGCACCAGCTTGGTGGTCGACGACTTACGGGTCTTATCGAATGTGACTTTCCTTTTTCCTGCTTCGGCATCCATGTATCACTTAAGCATCCCTAACCACGGTAACCGAATATTTAAGAATAGCTGTGTTTGGCTGGGTGTTTTTGCTGCGTTATGGTTATATGTGGCTGTCGTGAAACAGTCATGCGATAGCCATGTCTGACATTGGGGTAACAGTCAAGAAAGACGCGGATTTTTCCGAGTGGTACACGGAAGTCGTCCAGAAAGCTGGAATGGCAGAGTACTCGCCAATCAAGGGCTGCATGATAATCCGCGAACACGCTTACGCCATTTGGGAGAAGATTCAGGAGGTTTTCAACAGGAAAATCAAGGAGACAGGGCACAGCAACGTTTACTTCCCAATGTTCATACCCGAAAGCTTCCTGAAAAAGGAATCCGAGCATTTCGCGGGGTTCATTCCCGAAGTCGCATGGATAACCGAAGGCGGCAACACTCCGCTCGAAGAGAAACTCGCCATCAGACCAACGTCGGAAACGATAATGTACGCTACGTTTTCCAAGTGGATCAGAAGCTGGAGAGACCTGCCCGTCAAGATTAACCAGTGGTGCAACATCGTCAGGTGGGAAACCAAAGCCACCAAACCGTTCCTCCGAACACGCGAGTTCCTCTGGCAGGAAGGACACACCGCACATGCTACGGCTGAAGAAGCGGAGAAAGAAGTCATGTACGCCCTCGACGAATACAGAGACCTAGTCGAAAACTACTTAGCCATTCCCATCCTAGTTGGCAAGAAAAGCGACAGCGAAAAATTCGCAGGAGCCCTCTACACAACCGCCATGGAGTCCATGATGCCTGATGGAAAAGCGCTGCAGATGGGAACATCCCATAATCTGGGCCAGAACTTCGCCAAAGTTTTCGATATAAAATTCATCGGTGAAGACGAGAAAGACCATTACGTGTGGCAGACCAGTTGGGGCATTACTACGAGGCTCATAGGCGCGGTCATCATGGTTCACGGCGACGACAAAGGCTTAATCCTGCCGCCGAAAGTTGCTCCAGTGCAAGTCGTCATCGTGCCCATCCCCTACAAGGGCGCAGAACCCGCCGCGATAGCAGCCAAAGCCAAAGAACTATTTGCAACACTCAAACAGAAGGGAATAGCCGTCGTGTTGGATGACAGGGAAGAGTACACTCCTGGCTGGAAGTTCCACCAGTGGGAACTGAAAGGGGTGCCCATCCGCATAGAAATTGGCCCCAGAGACCTGCAGCAGCAGCAGGTGATGATGGCGAGACGCGACACAGGAGAGAAACTAGCAGTCAAAGAAACAGACATGCTTGTGACCGTGGAGACTCTCCTCACAGAGATTCAGCATAACCTCTACGCCAAAGCCCGCGTAGACCTAGAGAACAAAATCACAACCGTCCAGAATTACGAGGAATTCCAGAACGTGCTTAAAACGAAGGGCGGCTTCATAAAAGCAGCCTGGTGCGGCAGCGCAACATGCGAAGAAAGAATCAAGGAAGAGACCAGCGCAACCATAAGAGTCATACCCTTCGACAAGGAAGAACCAAGTACAGGTTGCGTTCACTGCGGCGGAAAAGCTCGAGAAATGGTCTACTTCGCCAAATCCTACTAAAAGCGGAAGCCTAAGGCGTGCTCGTCGTGAATTTTTTCTTATCCTGCTTACAAAGCATCTGAACAACGTGGCGTCCAGTCATAAGTCCGCTTGGTAAACCGCCGCCTGGAGCGACCCACTGCCCAATCATGTAAAAATTCTCCAAGCCTGGCAGAGTCTTCTTCATCTGCAGCATCATATCTTGAGGCAGCCACCCTTCATAACTTCCCTGCCAATTCCCAGTGTAACGGTAGAAAGTGTAAGGCGTAGCCACATCCGCCATCTCCACCTGCCGCGCCAATCCTGGAAACCTCTTATCAAGCGCGGATATGACGTCAGATGCGATTATCGCTTTTTCAGCGTTGTAGCGTACCATGTCCTTCCGCAAAGCATCCCAATGCGCAAAATTGGACTCAAGCATAATCGTTAACACTGATTTTCCAGGAAGTGCAAAAGTGGAATCAAAATTGTATATGTGCACTCCCAAGTGCTTGTGCTCTTTCCCACCCACATCAATCGGCTTCTCCAAAGGAAAAACCAGCGCAGAAACAAGTTTAGGCGCATCCTCAAAAGAGCGGTTAACTCCCAACGAGACAAAGACTATCGGCTGGAAAATCGGCATACCCTCGTAGTAGCCACGAATCGTCTCATCCACATACTTTCCCTCCAGCAAGTCAAAAATGGTGCAATGCCCGTCAGCCGCTGACACCACGTAGTCCGCCTTGTGCTCGCTACCA
>DATEAU010000214.1:0-3157 GCA_035288165.1 Bathyarchaeia archaeon | reverse complement strand
CCCGCCACAGCCGCCTCAAAAACATCGACCTTCTGTGCTAGTAACGCGCCGACAACTCCTGAAAGCACATCACCTGTACCGCCCACGGTCATGCCTGGGTTGCCCGTAAAGTTCAGAAGGTCGATGTTTTTGAGGCGGCTGTGGCGGGCGCCTTCGTGAATGGCGCTGCGGGAGACTTCGTGGCAAGCGAGGTTGGCTATCACATGGTGGCGAGCGACCTGCTAGATTGGATTCCGCAAGTATTTGACGACCCGATGAGTCACATGAAGGTGCGAAAGTAGAGTGGAGCAGTCGCCTAGAATCACCATTTACCATGCCAACCAGTGCGACCCTAAGCGGTGCACGGGGTTGAAGCTTAAACGCCACGGGCTCGCCAGGGTTGTCATCAGCATCAGGTTTCTGCCTAGACGAGCCATCGTCCTTAACCCTTTTGGGGAGATAGCGTTCTCGCCCGCGGACAGACAGCGCATCCAAAACTTTGGGTTAGCAGCTTTGGACTGTAGCTGGGAACACGCTCAAAAAGTTATGTCGACCCACGTGAAAGGAACAAGCCGGTGCCTGCCCATCTTAATCGCGGGCAACCCAACTAACTATGCGAAGGCAACAAAGCTGTCCACGGTTGAGGCATTAGCTGGCGCATTGTACATTGCAGGGTTCAAGGATGAGGCGAAGAAGGTGCTTTCGATTTTCACTTGGGGTCACACGTTTTTGGATTTGAATGCGGGTTTGCTGGAAGCCTATGCGGCGGCGAAAGACAGCACTGATATTGTGAGGATGCAAAGTATGCTTGGCAAAAAGGCGGTGGAATAGCCTAAGAAAGTATGTTTGGTTGATGCTTTTGTATACAGAACATTTATTAGAAAAACGCGTGGATGGGTTTGATGGGGAAGCCTTCGCTGTCAACAGGAACATCTGAGCAGAACAGGCAGGCATTATTGCGTCGCTGGTGACTTTAACTATGGAGTTGATAACGGATTTCTACGTTTTTCTCGCGTCCGTGGCGCTCATTTCTCTTTCAGGCGTGATGATGCCGGGTCCACTTTTCGCCGTCACAATCGAGAAAGCAGCAAAGCGCAAGTATGCAGGACTGCTAATCTCTGCGGGGCACGGAATCGTTGAGTTCCCGCTCATGTTCCTCATCTACTTTGGCTTGACCCAGTTTGTAATCCCTGACTCTGTGCAGATAACCGTTGGCGTTATAGGCGGATTGCTGATGATACTCATGGGCGTCAAGATTTTCCGTAATAGGAACAAACCAGATGAAAAAGCGGAAACTTCAAGGCAGGACACGTTGATCGCAGGGATTTGGACGACTGCCGCCAACGCAGGCTTCATCCTATGGTGGTTGACAATTGGCACAACGTTGATAATTAACGCGCAGTACTTCGGGTTGATCGGCTTCTCCGTTTTCGCCGTTACCCACTGGATGGCAGACTTCTTGTGGTACACGATTGTTGCGTTTGCGATTTTCAAATCGCGACGCTTCTGGACTAAACGAGTCCACCAAGCGATTAACTTGTTCTGCTTTACAGTTTTGGTTGGGTTCGGAGCATACTTCTTCAGTTCAGCTCTATTGACAGCCATAAACATCCCTGGTTGAGGTTGCGAACGTGGATAAAACTGAAATTCACGTGGGAAAAGCCCGAATCCGTTTGGTCCAAGGCGACATCACCGACATGGAAACAGACGCTATAGTGAACGCAGCCAACTCCTCACTTATGGGCGGCGGAGGCGTGGACGGCGCCATTCACCGCAAGGGCGGACCCAGAATTCTTGAAGAGTGCAAGAGAATTCGCGCCACAGAATGGCCTAAAGGGCTTCCTACTGGAAAAGCAGTCATAACCTCTGGCGGCAACCTGAAAGCAAAACACGTCATTCACACAGTCGGACCAGTTTGGCATGGAGGCGGTGGAGGTGAGCCTGAGCTTCTGGCTAACGCTTACAGGAACTCGCTGGTAATAGTTGCGGCGAACAAGCTGAGAACGGTTGCTCTTCCATCGATTAGCACCGGCGCCTATGGTTATCCAATTCGAGAAGCAAGTCGCGTGGCGTTGCGAACGGTAAAGAATTTCCTAGAGAAGGAAGACGGCGTTAACGAAGTTGTTTTTGTATTATTTTCTGAACGTGCCCTGAAGGTTTACCTTGAAGAGTTAAAAGAAAGTTATGAAACATCTTCACTGCGCTCCAACAATAGGCTTTAATAGTCCTCTTATTTGTCTATTAGTTCGGAGTTCTCGTTATGAAAAAATTCATTGTTAACTCAGCCATTTTGCCTCCAAAAATGGATCCGAAAGTTTGCGCTACGAATGCTCCGAAAATGCTGGAAAACGCAGGCATCAAAGACACGAAAATCAAGTCTTGCTACTGTTGCGGACCTGAAGGAAGAGTGGTCTTCGTCGCAGAAGCGGAAAGCAAAGAAGCAGTGCTGGATGCGCTGAACCGGATTAACGTGCCCGTGGCTTCCATAATGGAAACCGAAGAAGTCAAGGCGAAAATGTAAATGGAATAAGCTTTCATAACTTCTAATTTTTCCTTCCCTTCGTCACGAGTAATACTGGCGAGCCGAAAATTTTTTCGGAGACCTAGCTCCAGATAAAGGCCTAAGCCGTCCAACCGCGAAACCTCCACAAACCGAAATCTGCCGTATCATTCCCATCAAACAGTGCCATGATTCTTCTTTTAAATAAGGGAGGAGGACAGTGTGAGAGCATCCAGAAACAACAGGTAGCATCATTCTAGGCCTTAAGGAAGAAACGTTTATATCACATCGAGCTGTTTTGGAATGTTTGGCGATAGTAACTAGCCCCGCAATTATCACATGGCGGCGGCTCAACCCCTACCTTAACGGCGCATTGCCTATCGGAATGAAGGTGTTGGCCTCCAATTGCGGGAACAAAACATGACGACCCGACTTGCACAATCAGGTCTGAACATGGGCTTTGACGTTGTGGAATGCTCAACACCCTCCAAATCCAGAAAAACGCAATCAAGCAAAATAACGTACCACTTAAAAAACCCGACAGAACACACGGAGTGTCAAAACTCCGGTTGATCCTGCCGGACCCCACTGCTATCGGGATAGGACTAAGACATGCTAGTCAAGCGCTCCCCAGCCAAAGGGGAGTGCGGCACACAGCTCAGTAACACGTGGCTAACC
>DATEAU010000213.1:0-5805 GCA_035288165.1 Bathyarchaeia archaeon | reverse complement strand
AAAACAGCGCAATTCTTCAATATTTCTGGGTTCAAAATCTATAGAATCTTTCAAGTTCGCGTCGCCTTTCCTTTTTTCGCGGGCCTTATTGTTTCCCACGTAACCTAACACTTCACTTCACAGCGGAGCGGTGCGCTCCTCTAGGTCAAGCTCTCTCGGCATGGGAGTTTGATGCCCGCGCCCACCGTGTCCCATGATTGGGTAAGACCTAATACATCACAAGCAAAGCAAGGTTTGTTTTACTTGCAGCTTCCGTTAGTTCCGTCGTCATGGATTTTTCCAGTGGGATAATAGAATACCGTTAGATGAGGAATTAAGCATTGCTGTCTGGTGATAACTTTTCAAATTCTGCGAGTGGGGCCGGGGCTGGGATTTGAACCCAGGCGCTAGGCTCCACAGGCCTATAGGCTACCAAGCTACCTCACCCCGGCCACATTGATGGACTTTTCTTTGATTCCGTAACACTTGTTTGGATAGCCCTTATTTTCGTTTTCGGAAGATTTCCGCCATAAGCAAAAGGCTTTCTCAGGGGTCTGCAGAAGTTAAAAAATGCGGGCGAGAAAATGCGAAAATGAAAAACCTTTTGAGGTTTTGAACTGCCGCAACCGTTTCTTCGCAGTCCGTTGGGGGTCCTCAGATTCGAACGTTGACGAGTTTTGTGCGTGTACCAAAAAAGGGGGGAGAGTGATATTTAGTTTCTGTTGACAGCACTATGCTCGTTTTTTGAGCACGAGAATGATGATGGCCCCGACGATTGCGATTGCGATGATTATGGCTACTATTCCAGCTAACGCGTACGTGTCCGTCATGCTTGGCGGCTGTTCAGGTTCAGGTTCTGGCGGTGGTGGCGCTTCATCTACGACGAAAGCGGTTTGTGCGAATGAGGAGTAGTAGGCGTTGGAGCCGGGGAACGTGGCGATCACTGTGTACTCGCCTGGTATGTCTGGTTTCCAAGCAAACTTGTAGGCGCCGCTTGCGTCGCTGATGGCTGTGCCGATGTTCCTGTAGTTGCCGTTCGCGTCAAGGACGTCTATGGTTATTGGAACGCCTTTGATGTTTGCTGGGCGTGGGAACTGCATGTACACGTACTTCATCCACTCGCTCATGTTCTCGTCAGCTACGGCTGGAACTCCGTTTGGAAAGCGAGCTGTCAAACCGTATTCCTTCGTGCCCGGAGATATATCAGTCACGGTGCCCCGTATCATCACAGATGTACCAAATGGTGCGCCAATTTCTGGTGCCGTTACCGTGGTGGCGCTTGGCCCTTTACCTATAGCAACTATGCGGTTGTCATATGAGCTGAGCCCTGCTATTATGCTGTCTCCGATAATCGGTTGTCCACCCCAGCGAGTTCCCATTCGCAAACCGTCGATTCTCCAGACTACCTCTCCGGTGGTCGCGTTGAGGGCGACTGCAGGTGCACCGCGCGGCAGTGGAGTATTGCCAGAGTGCTCTTGATGGAATAGGTAGATTTTTCCGTCAACGATGAAGTTGATCGGCGCTGGCCAGTTCTCACTGAACAACTGCTCCGTGTAGGAATCTTTAATAGCATAGCTCCACAAGCGCTCACCAGTTTTGACGTCGTAAGCGTTCACAACTCCGCTCATGCCAGCTGTGAAGAGTTTGCCGTATTTGATGACAGCTTGTCCCCATGGCTCAAGATATAGGTTGGTGAATGTGCTCAGGTACGGCTCAGCTGGTGTTGGTCCCCATATTTGTTTTCCCGTTTCGAGGCTAAATCCATAGTGGGTTCTTAACTCTTTCACAGTAACGACAAACACGCCGTCTTCTGAACTTACAGGGTGAGCACCAGGAATATCCACGTGTACGTCGGCTACTGGTAGCGTCCAAGTTTCATTGAATAACAGTCGTCCTTCTTGCCCTTTTTTGAGGCTTAAGGCCCAGAACACAGGTTTAGGCTGTGGGTTTCCGAGAATCGACTCAGTATTCCCACCGACTATTATGTCCGCAAGAACCGTGTCGACTGCGCCAGGTAAACCCTTTGGTATCGTCTTGTTCCACATGTATCCTGCTCTTCCAAGAGGAGTTGTAGGTGTTACGGCCGCTGGACCTGTCGCGTTAACAGTTTTTCCCCAGGGATACCAAGCAGCATATAGAAAGCCCATGGGGCTTGTCAGGGTATAGTCTGTAGAGCCGTATAACTCTGGTATGTTAGATGAGTTCCACAGAGTCATCCAGCCATTCACTAGATCAACCGTGTATATCAGAATCTCACCCATCGGACCGATTATTCTAGTACCGCTAGGCACACCCGTCATGGTATACTCCTTGCGTCCAGTGAGAGGATCATACGCATTCCAAGTACTTCCAACAGTTGTCCAGAGGTATGCGAATGCGCCATACATGTCAAATGTTTTCCAATAGAATATTTGACCGTGCGACAGCCTTTCGTTATTTCCCAAGACTCTGGACCATAGCTTTTCACCAGTATGCAAATCTACGGCAGTTACCCTTTGCTCGGCAGTGTCTCCAAAGAAGCCAGTGGCGTATTCATTGTAATAGAGGACTCCATTTATGATTACTGGGTTCTGATTCTTACCTGAGTACGCGTCTCCGTGCTCGTAGCCTATAGCACCCATATCTGTGGCGTATGGATCAACTCCTCCGACGAGACCTCCTTCGTCTAGCGGCATTGCCCATAGCAAGTGAGCGGTCTCTGGCGCATCGTCGTTGTTAGGGGGAAGCCGCCGGTTGTACTGCTCCACATTCAGCCAGTTTCCTGCAATTGGATCCCATTCTCTGAACTGTGCATTTATCGGGCGGGTCCAGTATTCGGTTGGGAGCGGCACAGCTGGGAAATACTGTCGTGGTTCCTCTGTCACGACAAGCGTGTATGGGTCACTGGTGCTGGCTTTCATCACCGTACCCACCGGTGGAGTACGACCAGGAAACTCAGCGGTCACCGTCTGTTGAGGGAAGTTCGTCACCAATGTATAATTGCCAGCCACAGTAGGCGTATAAGAGATGCCCGTCATTCCAGTTGTGTCTGTTGTGACCGGCCCCAGCGTTTGGGTGGTTCCGTCAGGTTTCGTCATAGTCACCGTGACACCCGCCCATCCAGTCTGTGGCCAGGCCGTCGGCTTCGTAAGCCCAGTAAGAATCAATGTCGGTTGTCCGACGCCTACGGGGTTGGGTAGAGCACCAATGATAGGAAAGGTATTCATCTCAGCCGCACTAGCAGTTGGTAAAACGACAAGCGTTAAAGTCATCGCAAACATCAGAATCAAAGCAGTTGTAGTTACCACTCGTTTTTTTAATGTTTTCATATTCATTTCCTTTCTCCTTTTTTTTGGTTTTTGTCAGGATTTCCTGACCTCTAAACCAATTTATTATGCTGTGCATTTTGTATTTATAATTTTTGGTATGTGTGCAATTCTGGGATATTAGTTTACTTTAGATAAACTTGCTCAGGCTCAGTCGTGAAATAGCAAAGGGTTTGGCATGAGATGGTTAATAAGTGTCTTTAAGATGGAACATCGTCAACGATTTCGGGATAGGGTTATGTTTGTTGCTAGGTGAAGCTGTTTGAAAGCCATCGTGGTTTACGGCACCAGATGGGGAGGCACGGCTGGTGTGGCTGAGAAAGTCGCAAATACTCTGCGGAAATTGGACTACGTTGTCGATGTTGTTGATGCAAGGAAGAAAACGCCAGACATAGCGAGTTATGACCTCGTTATCGTCGGGAGCGGCATCCGCGCTGACCGTTGGACGAAAGAGACATCAACCTTTCTTGAGAAAAACGCCAAAGCACTTCGAGGAAAGAAGTTGGCTTTGTTCGTGAGTTGCCAGATGGCTGATAGGGAAGAAGAAGCGAGAGAGAAGGCGAGGAACGCGTACCTGCTGAAGATATCTGAGCAGTATGGGTTACGTCCAGTTTCGTTTGGGTTTTTTGGAGGGTTCATGGATTTCAAGAAAAGCCACGGTTTACTGGTTGACATTATCGTGCGGGTTAACGGGCGGAATCTGCGGAAGAATGGGTTGGACACTAGGAGAGTTCTTGATACGCGGGATTGGGAACAGATTGAGGCTTGGGCGCTTGAGGTTGCTGGTGCCGTGTTGGAAAAGCGTTAATTATGGGATGCCGATGGTGTTTTTTGGGAAAAACATTTTAATGCAGACTGCGACATGTTAGGTTGAGGAGTATTTGTGCCGACAGCATTCGTGTTAATAAATACAGAGATAGGTTCAGAAGCCGACGTGTTGAAAGAGCTAAAGAAGGTTGAGGGCGTGGACGAATCGTTCGCTGTTTACGGCGTCTACGACATTGTTGCCAGAGTCAAAGCGGACACGATGGATAAACTGAAAGAGATTGTGACTTGGCGGATCAGGCGACTTGACAAGGTAAGATCCACGCTAACAATGATTGTCGTAGAAGAACGGTAGCTTACAGCGTTCAACTTTCCCTTTCTTTATTCACTTCTCCAGAGCAATAGCTCTTTTTGTTGTGTCAGCTTCTGTTGTTTTTATAATTTGGGTCTTCATGGTTGCTACGTGTTGCCGTGGAGTGTTATGTGCAGTTTTTGGTGCTTTCCTGCTGCCTAAGGTAGAGTGTTGTTGTGTAAGCACAGTCACATAGTTTTAAATTTCTTAAAAACCGTACAAGTAACTGTGCATCCAAAATGGTGGGAGAAGTGAGAGAAATAGTCCTTAAAGTTCCCCTAAATGTCTCCACAGTGGGCTTAGCTGCAGTTGCAACTCTCGCTATGAGCGGATGCAAAGAATTTTTTGCAGGTTGGATGGAGAAGTTTGGAAACCTCATGTACTTTTGCGGTCCCCCAACATGAGGAAGAAAATCCAAACCTCAAAATCCAACCACCCAATATTAACAGGAGGCTGTGCTAAAAGTGCCTACGGCTTTTGTTCTTTTAAACACGGAGATAGGCGCGGAAGCTGAGGTTGTGAAGGCGCTGAAGGAAGTGGAGGGGGTCGAAGCAGCCTTTAACCTGTGGGGAGTCTACGACATAATCGCCAGCGTCAAAGCGGACTCCATGAACAAACTCGCACAGATAATAAACAAAAGAATAGAAGAAATCGCGAAAGTACACTCAAAATTGACCATGATAATCTCTGAAACGGGAAATCCGCCTACATAAACATCTCCTTTTTTCCCACGTGCAAACAATTTTTTCTGTTCGGCAAGCCTTTTACATACCCCGCACAATAAACACTCGAGAATAGGTGCGGTCGATGCAGAAACTCACGATGCATGTGGGGTTGGATGATACTGATTCTACCACAAACGGGTGCACAACCTACATAGCCGCGCTTCTGGCGGAAAAGCTGGAGCAGCTGAAAGTAGAATTCACGGATTACCCCAACCTTGTGCGGCTTAACCCAAACGTGCCGTGGAAAACAAGAGGCAACGGCGCACTCTGCCTGCGATTCAAGATTGATAAAAGACTGGAAGCAACAATTAAAGCGATAGCAGTTGGTCTGGTGGAAGAATACGCTGACCTGAACTCTAAGGGAACAGACCCTGGAGTTGTTTTCTTCTGCGAGACCGATATTCCTGAAGAACTCAAAGTTTTCGCGAGGAACGCTACAACAGACATCGTCACATTGAAAGAAGCAACGAAACTAATCGGCAAATTCGGGGGCGAAGCTTTAGGTTTTAACACTTGCAGAGGCATAATCGGCGCGTTAGCAGCGGTCGGCGAAACTCTCCAAGGCGACCACACCTACGAATTAATCGCTTACCGTTCACCCGAAAATCGAGGCTCAAAAAGAAAAGTCGACAAAAACTCGATTTTCGAAATGGACAAACTGACAGACCCTTACACGTTC
>DATEAU010000212.1:0-14142 GCA_035288165.1 Bathyarchaeia archaeon | reverse complement strand
GCGGAAGGAAAATTGGACATGATGACTCGTGTGGGGCACTGCGGTGACGGCTATGAATGGGTGGAGAAACGGAATGGGCGAGAAGTCATTGTTGTGCCGTTGATGGTTCCTGACTTCATCATCGAACGTTATTTGGGTTATGCGCGGGGCGTTATGGGCGCTAACTTCTGGGTCATGTGCCAGACCAAGTCTGCGTTGAAAAAAGTGGGGCAAAAAACGTTAGAAGCTATCCGCGAGGTGGCGGGCGTTGTAGCTCCCTTTGACGTTTGCTCTGCTGGCTCCAAGCCTGAAACGCATTATCCTTTGATTGGTCCAACCACAAACCACCAGTACTGTCCATCCCTGCAGAAGAGGCTTGGCAAAGCTTCTCTGGTCCCTGAAGGTGTGCGTTACATCCCTGAGATTGTCATCAATGGTGTTTCACTCGACGCGGTCAAGGAAGCTATGAAGGCTGGAATCAAGGCTGCGTCAAACGTGGATGGTGTCGTGCGCATATCCGCAGGAAACTACGGCGGAAAACTCGGCGAATACAAGATTAACTTGCGAGAGCTGGTCACATGACTTGTTTCGACGTCGTCGGTTTCGGCGCTTTAAACCTGGATAAGCTTTTCAAAGTGAACCGACTCGCAGGGGCGGAAGAAGAAAGCTCAATTTTAGCTCACAGCGAAACATGCGGCGGCTCAGCGGCAAACACGATAGTCGGGTTGGCAAGGCTTGGCTGCAAGGTAGGTTTCATCGGCAAAGTCGCCAACGACCCTGAAGGCAAACTGCTAATCGATTGCTTCAAAACAGAAGGTGTAGATACAAACGGCATCCTGCAAGCAGCAAAGGGCAGAAGCGGTTCCGTGTTTGGTTTTGTGGACGGGAAAGGCGCTAGGGCATTATACATTAACCCGGGCGTGAACGATACAATTGAGGCAAGAGAATTACAGTGGGAGTATGTTTCCCAAACAGAGTTTTTGCATCTTTCCTCCTTTGTGGCCGAGAAATCTTTCCATACCCAAAAAAAACTTTTAGGTTCCCTGCCCAGCGACGTTAAAATCAGCTTTGATCCAGGCTCAGTGTATACGCAGAAAGGTTTAGCAGCCATAGAACCGCTGATTAGAAGTTCCTATGTTGTGATGCCTAATGGTTTGGAGCTTGAACATTTAACTGGAGAAACTTATGCTAAGGGTGCAGCTCTGCTGATTGAATTGGGCGTAAAAATTGTTGTAGTTAAACTTGGCAGCAAAGGCTGCTACATCACGGACGGCAACGAAAAACACATGATAGAATCCTTCAAAGTTCAAGCAGTCGACACAACTGGCGCTGGAGACGCTTTCAACGCTGGCTTCCTCTACGGCTTACTCAAAGAAAAAACCCTCCAAGAGTGCGGACGACTGGGTAACTTCGTGGCTTCTAGATGCGTCACGAAAATGGGCGCGCGAACAGGATTGCCCTACGCCAAGGATTTAGCGCTTCTTGGTTAAGTGGTCAATCACGCTTTCGAAAATCAGCTTTCCATCGCCGTACTGCGGCATCCGTTCCTGACTTGTCCAGTCGGGTTCCTGCCACCAGCACAACGCTCTCTCGGGATGCGGCATCAAACCGAAAATCGTTCCCTCTCTGTTACAGATTCCCGCGATGTCATGAAAGGAGCCGTTTGGGTTCGTCGGGTAAGCGCCTTCTGCGTAGTCGCCGTTTTTGTGGCAGTAGCGGAAAACCAGCAGGTCGTCTTCGATTAGTTTGTCGAGGAGCTTCTGTTCTTTTTCTTTCGGGAATAGGAATCTCCCTTCGGAGTGTGCTACGGGTATCTTGAGCACCTTTCCTTTAGGAATTTTATTCGTGAAGACGCATTTGCTCTGGTTCTCTTGCTTTAGATAAACCCAGCGGCAGTTGTATCCCTGCGGAATGTTCGCTGCAAGCGTGGCTTCAGGAAAAGCACTCATTCCTTCGAAACCCGGCAGCAAACCGTATTCCACGAGCACTTGGAAGCCGTTGCAGATGCCCAGAATCAGCCTGTCATCCTCAACAAACGCTTTCAGCTCCTTGCCCTGCTTCGCCTTCAGCCACTGAGCCCAAATCACTCCAGCGCGCACGTAGTCTCCGAAGGAGAAGCCGCCTGGAAAAACCAAAACCTGATAATCCATGAGGCTTCCACGTTTAAGCAACTCATTCAGGTGCAACGTTTCCGCTTGGACGCCGAGTTCTTGGAAGGCGCGTTGCGCTTCTGAGTCGCAATTGGTTCCTCCAACGCGCAAGACGCAGACTTTAATGTCTTCCAGCTTCATGCCTCGCTCACCCCACTGCCTAACGTTCCCTTCCAGCTTCTTCGCAAGTCAGCAAGAGACGCCTCAACAGTGGTAGCGCCCTTCAAGCTGCTAATCGTAAGTTTGGAGTTTTTAACTACTCTCCCTATCTCAGCGCAAACGCTTCCCTTAATCAAACCTTCAAACTCGGCTTTGGCTTTTTCTGGAATTTCTACGAGAAAACGGCTGTTCGATTCTGAGAACAACACGAAATCGTCACGGTCCACCCCTTTCCTCGGCACATTTCCCAAATCCAACTCCATTCCGAAGCCACCAGCCAGAGCCATCTCTGCCGCAGCCAATGCTAAGCCTCCTTCGGAAAGGTCGTGACACGCTTTGACTAATCCTAAGTCGATTGCTTTGGTGACGTTCTTGAATGTTTTTCTGGCTTGGGAACCACGGACTTTGGGAACGTTTTTGCCGATATGCTCTTTAAGCTTGTAGTATTCTGAGCCGCCCAGTTCGTTGAACGTTTCGCCAACGATGTAGATGGCGTCGCCTGGCTTTTTGGTTTCCATCGAGACTATCGAGCGGATGTCGGGGACGATGCCCAACGCCGTGATGAGCAGCGTCGGCGTAATAGGACCCATGGGTGATTCGTTGTACAGGCTGTCTTTGCCTGAAATGAACGGCGTATCAAAAGCCGTGGCGAAATCGTGACACGCTTCGCAAGCCCTGACTAACGAGCCCAATCGCTCTGGTTTTTCGGGGTTGCCCCACGTGAAATTATCCAGCAATGCAATGCGGCGTCCGCCCACGGCGATGTTATTCCTTATTGCTTCGTCGATTGCTGAGGCTGCCATCCAGTAGGCGTCAATTTTTCCGTAGTTCGGGTTCATCCCGCACGAAATCGCCAAGCCCTTCCACGAGTCGTCGAGAGGTTTGATGACGGCGGCATCGTTTGGTCCTGCGTATTCGCCTTGGAGCGGTTTTAATGCGGTGTTTCCCTTGACCTCGTGATCGTATGTTCGTATGACGCTTTCTTTGCTGGCGATGTTAGGCGTAGCCAAAAGTTGGAGGAGTGTGCCTGTCAAGTTTTCGAGTTCAGGAAAAACAGGCTCTTCGAAACAAGCTTTTTCGAATCTTGCAGTTTTGACACTTTCGGGCGATGTAAAGAGGAACTCCATATCTAACTTAGCAACTGTTACGCCTTGATAGCTAAGCAACAAGCAATTTTCTCGTGTGAGTTTTCCGACGACTGTAGTCGCCACGTCTTCTTTCTCGAAAACCTCCAAAACCTTCGCCAAGTTCTCAGTCGGCAACATCAAAAGCATGCGTTCCTGGCTTTCCGAGATGTAGATTTCCCACGGCGCCAAACCAGCATACTTCAATGGCACCTTATCAAGCTCCACCGCGGCGCCGCAACCGAACCTTTTGGCAGTTTCGCCCACAGCCGACGACAACCCGCCGCCGCCCAAATCGGTGACGGCAGAGCCGAGTTCACGGTCTCGAATCTCGACTATGGCGCGTTTCAGCTTTTCTTCTTCGATGGGGTCGGCGATTTGCACGGCGGGTCGCGAGATTTCCTCCGATTTCTCCGTTAGTTCGGCGCTGGCGAAGGTTACTCCGTGGATGCCGTCGCGTCCTGTTTTTCCACCAGCAAGCAGAATCAGGTGACCTGCTTCGGCGTTTTTCTTATACTTTTTCAGTGGCAGGAGTCCAATGCAGCCGCAGTAGACGGTGACGTTTCCTGTGTAACTTTCGTCGAAATAGATGGCGCCGTTCACAGTGGGGATGCCCATGTTGTTGCCGTAGGCGCTGATGCCCGCGGTGACGCCCATGTAAATGTACTTCGGATGTTTAACGCCCGAAGGCAACTTGGCGTAATCATAATCCAAAGGTCCGAAACCCAAAACATCAGTGCACGCGATCGGGTCTGCCCAGACGCCGAGGACATCACGGATTACGCCACCGACACCTGTGGCTGCACCGCCGAACGGCTCAACCGCCGACGGGTGATTATGTGTTTCGACTTTGGCGGCGATGCCGTAGCCCTTGTCGAACTGGATGATGCCTGCGTTGTCTTCGAACACGCTGAAACACCAGCGCGGATTGATTTCTTGTGTTGCTTTGGCGATGAAAGTTTTGAATAAGCTATCTATTGTGCGGTTCCCGACGCGAATTTTTCCCTTGAACGTCTTGTGGTAGCAGTGTTCGGACCATGTTTGCGCGATTGTTTGGAGTTCCACGTCGGTGGGGTTCCGCTTCTGACGTTTGAAGTAAGATTGAACGGTTTTCATTTCTTCTAAGCTTAAGCCTAGCCCCAGTTCTCCGCTGACCTCAAGCAGTTGACTGTCGGAAGCTTCTTTCGTGTTTACTTTGAAGAGGGCGAAACTGGTTTTTGCTCGGGTATAGATGTCAGCGTTCATTTTTGCTCCTCAAGGCTGATTGTGTAATTGTCCTTTGTCGGATTCGCCAGAAGCCTCTTGCACATCTCTTCAGCATTCGCTCGGGCTTCTTTCAGCGTTTGTGCGTCAAGGATGATGCTGTAGACTTTGCTTACGTTCACTGAATCCACTGCGTAGCCGAGTTCTTTCAGCAGGTGCGATACGGTTTCGCCTTCGGGGTCACTGTGCCCTGATTTAAGGGTGACTTCGATTTTCGCGCGGTATTTCATGCGTGTAAATGTTGACGCTGGTAATTTAAACGCTTTCGTCATCTATTGTGCAAAAAATTATGCCAGGCTTAGCTTCTTTCCGTCGCAGTGAATTTCTACTCCCTGGTTGCCAGTTACTTTTCCTATCTGTTCAGGTTCAGCGTCTGTCTTCTCGAGGGTACTTAGCGTTTTATCTTTATCTTTCTTATCTATGATTATGGCGAAGCCCCATCCCATGTTGAAGGTTCGGAACATCTCTTCATCCGTTATCGTTAAGCCCAGCTCCTTGGCTGTTTCCTGAATTACGCAAAATATGGGTGGAGGTCTGAAGTTGGTGAATTCGAAGCCTATTCCAGGTGAGAAGCGGGCGAGATTCTTAAATTTCAAGTAAGCATCGCCTGTGATGTGGACAGCTGCTTTGATAGCGATTTCTTCGGCGGTTTTGAGGAATTGTTTCACGTAGATTTTGGTGGGTTCCAACGCCTCGTAGATAAGTTCTCTGTCTAGCCCGTCGATTTTGGCGTGGGCATCATGTTTTCCGCCCCACTGCTTGAAGAGGATTTTTCTCGCAAGTGTAATGCCGTTGCTATGTAAGCCGCTGCTTCGCAAACCTATTATGGGGTCGTCGGGCTTGATGTTTTTTCCCGTAATTATTCTTTCTTTCGCGACTTGTCCAATTGCGGCGACTATCATGTCGAAGCCAGCGCCTTCGGTGATGCCTCTTATGATTTCGGCTACGTCGCCAATTTCTCCGCTCACAACAGGGCACTCAGCTTCCATTGCACCTTTGGCTATGCCTTTTAGCCATTGCTTAACCAGTTCTGGGTTGCTGGCTTGAGCGTGGATGTTGTCTGAGATGGCGAGTGGTGTGGCACCTGAGCGGATTACGTCGTTGACTGCCATGGCTACAGCGTCGACTCCGATTGTGTCGTATTTGTTGGCGAGTTGGGCGAGTAGGACTTTGGTGCCTACGCCTTCGATAACCAAATCTAGATAGGTGTCTTCGGTCTGCGGGAAGATATTGCCGTAGGGCAAGTGCATTACTTGTCCGTTGTGGCTATGCTTGTACGTTTCTTCTAGAATTTTGAGTGCTTTCTTGGATTCTGCTCGTTGTTCTCGGTTAACGCCTGCATCCGTGTAAGAGTAGGTTTTGGGCATGGCTGGTTTTTCTCCTGTCCTGCGTGTTCAGTTGTGGTTTGTTGCTGATAACGATTTTGTTGCGGTTGAGCTGATTCTTCCGCCGCAACCCGAGTTTAGCAACTCAGGTTCGAAATTTTGATTGATAAAGCTCCGTTGGATTGTGCTAAGATGTTTTGTACAATCATCTATTAATAGCTTGAATTAATACTCATGCGTATGATTAAATTAGATATGAGTCAACGATTGCATATAAATTAGGAATATTTATGAACAAATCACAAACAGATTTATATCCGCTGATGATAATACATTATCAAAAAAGAGGAGCGCGAACTGACGTGTACAGCAGCATAACATTGGCGTGTCAAACCAAGGAAAAAAATCCAGTATGCGAAGACTGCTTCGCCCGCAAAACCTGCAGACTACACGTTGAAACCAAAAACCAGCAGGTGAAGAACAAATGGCGTTGACTTTAGAGTACAAAGTGAACTTGGCGAAGATTCGTGGAACAGGAGATTTCGCATGCCCAAAATGCGCAGTCACTATATCTCCAGACGATGAATCAGAAGACGTCTATTCGATAAAAGAGCAAAAGACACGGCGGGACGTTCTGGAAGAAATACTAATACAATGCAATCAGTGTAAGAGCCTGATTCGACTTACCGGGTTCCTCCTACTTGACAGCCCAATGAGGTGAAGCAAAAAAAGACATAAATAAAATGTAAGAAATCCATCAACCCCATTTTTATTCCCCTAAAACACGCGTCTTTTTTTTGGGTCGCTAGGAAGATTTATCATAACTAACCGAGTTTTCCTTACTCTAAAATTGCAACTGCCAACAACGCTGCTCCTTTTCCAATTCGATTCACTGGAATTTGCTCTTACCGAAGAGGGCTAAGATTAAAAGTAAGAAAAAAGAAGATTTACCAGTCCCCAAAACTGCGAGATAAGGCAAACATTCCCATAGAAATGCTCAAAGCATATCGCGGTCGTAGTCCAGTCTGGTAGGACATCAGCTTCCCAAGCTGACGACCCGGGTTCAAATCCCGGCGACCGCACTCAACCGCTACTTCTGTTTTCTTTCCGTAATAGACTCTTTTGCTCTTGGGTTTGATCCTCGAAAGTTTTGAATCTTTGTTTTATCCTGAAAGGGGGGAAATTTTGATGCGGCAAACAATGCCGTGCATTGGTAATGCATAAATTCATATTTTAGTAATGCACAGTTCTGAAGAAGCTGCAAAAATCGGCTATGATTTTACCATTATTCCAGTTCTTTGCCGAAATGACTTGTTACTGTCTGGTTACAGCCACATACATTTAAGAAAGCACGGAGCCGCCTTTAGAGTGTTTAGGTGTAAGTTATGAGCAAGAAAAAGCCTCATCAGCCTCACACGTTGGGGGCGCCATCATCTCAAGAGACACCAGTCCCTGGAGTGAAACCGAGCCAGTTCCCTTGTCCAACATGCGGCAAAACCTTCAAGACCAAGTCGGAGATGGAGAGACACAGAGACACCACGCACCATGAAACAAAAGGACACGAGTACTAAACCCTAGTTCAAATCGAACAGAACCAACAACCAGTTAAATCAGGTCTGCAATGCCGCAAAAACAAGCAGACCCAAAGCCTCAACAACCTGAGACCTCAAAACAACCCGTCACAATCCGCAAAGAATAGCAAACGCGATTGCTATATTAAAGTTCAGTCAAAAACAGCTCCGCCCCAAAATTACCTTGCCATATTGTTTTGTCATAGAAACCAAGCATCAAATTTTGAATGAAAGAAACAAAAACGGTTCCAACAAGCACATAAAACTAACACAAACGAATTTGAAGAGAACAAACCCTATCTTCCCAGCTTTAAATAATGGGCTGTTGACTTTTCCAAGCACCTAGTCCAACACGAAACGCATATCCCTGCAAACGATTAGAAACAGCAAGAAGTATACTAAGACTAATATCTTCTACCTGCTTTTTCTGACCAAAGTGAAAGCATCCTTCCGCTTTAGAAGTGAAACGTGTTCTTCTCTTTCCTTTTGAGCTTTAATTTTCAGCTGTTCATATTCTCCCTTAAGACTATCAAACTCTACACCGTTAATATCGCGCATGTGTTTCCGCAGGAAATCTGCGTAGTTTTCGCAAGAGTCTGGAACAATGGTGACAACTAGTCCTCTTTTGTTTTCGTCGTAAAGTTCCTGTGCAGTCTTTAATGCTCCACAAACGTTCGTTCCGCTTGAAACTCCCGCGGGAACGCCTACGTTCCATAAGGCTAACAGGCTATTGTACGCTTCTTTATCGCTGATTTCTATTATTCGGTTGCAAAGGCTTTCCGCCTCCTCAAAAAATCGAGCCGCGCCAAGCTCGTCTTTACTTCGCAGTCCTAACTGGTGATGACCTTCTTGCGGAATTAACCCGATCAGGTTTATTTTTGGGAGCGCGTCCTTAAGAGAATATCCAGTTCCAACCATGGTGCCACAGGTGCCGAGACTCGTAACAAAGTGGGTTACTTTACTTTCCGTTTGATCAATGATTTCTGGGCCTGTTGTTAGAAAATGTGCGAGGGGATTATCAGCATCATCGTATTGGTCGAAGTTGATAACGTCCGAGTCAATCTTTTCTATGGATCTGGCAGCAGCTATGGCCATTCCTCTTTTTGCGGAAACCGCTGGGCAATACCGATCTGAAAAAGTTTCAATTTTAGTTTCATTCTGCTGAAGCTTTGTTGTCAATCCTATATTCTCTTTGACCGCTAGCTCAGACATATACACCGTAAAATCCAAGTTTTCGCGTAAAAGGTACGACCCTGCTAAACCGAAGTTACCTGAAGTTGCAGCAACAGCTTTCTTTTTACTGGTAATGCCCTGTGAAACCATTTTTATGTAGTACATCACGGAGAAGGTGCGAGCTTTAACAGATTCAGCATAGTTGGTGTATTCAAGTTTCGCGTAGATGCCGACGCGGCTGTCGAAAGGGTTTATTTGCTTGGGCAAGCGCACGAGAGGAGTGAAACCTATTCCCAACTCTCTTAACCATTTACAGAGTTTTTGCTGGTCTAAACTCTTAGCGCATTTTCTGAGTTCTTCCAGCAGCAACAATTTTTCACTTCTTTGCTTGAACAATGATTTTCCAAGTGTTTTGGTCCAAGGTTATTACTTCTAGCACTTCATAACCTCTGTCCTTCAACGCTGGCGGAACATCTCTTACGGAGGGCGGATTGTCCAGAATCACTTCCAAAACGTCGTTTTGAGAAAGGTTTTCAAGCGCTCTTACTGTTAACACTTGTGGATAGGGACAGGTAAGCCCTCGAACATCCAAAGAAAAGCGCTGATCGCCTATTTTTTTGGCGTTGAAATTTCTTTCCATACTCTATTCTCCTTTCGCTTTCAGATAATTGATGATTAGTTTCTCTACTTCGTGTTTAACATCTTCAGATTTAATTGCCTTACTCACTAATTTTCCCAACTTGGCGGTTGGATCTAAACGTCTTGCCACGTAAACATTGTAGCCTGGAGTTGGTTTTCCATCAACGGTCAACAGTGTGCCTTGCAAACCTATGTCTGCTAACATGTGTCTTGAGCAACCATTTGGGCAACCGCTAATGCAGAGGCGCAGGTCTAAATCTTTCAACTTTTCGCCGAGACGTTCTTCTAAATAATCAACTATCTCTATGGCTCTTTTCTTCGGGGACTCAGGTGCTTTGCCACAGAGACCACCCGTGCACGCTATAGTTGTCCACCGTAAAGGCGACTTCCTCATTGGATAGCCCATTTTCTCGAGTCGCTCCATGACTGTAGCAACATGCCGCTCAGGGATGTTAATGATGACAATGTTTTGGTAGGGGGAGATGCGGAGGTCGCCGCTTCCAAATTTTTCCGCAATTTCCGAGATTTCAAGCATCTTTTCAGTAGATAATATGCCGCCTAAGATTGGTATCGTTACGTAGAAGTAGCCGTTTTGCCTTTGCGGATTCAAGCCAACATGTTCTCCGTCATTCAAGGGCAATGAGTCAAGCCTGAAATTTTCCAAAGGCTTTCCTAATTTTTCCTCAACCGCTTTCTTTAACTTATCAGTGCCCCATTCTTCAACTAGCCACTTAAAGCGTGCTTTAGCTTTTACTTGTCGACTACCTTTGTCTCTGTAAATTTCAACCATAGCCTTGGTGACGGTGATTACGTCTTTTGGTTCTACGAAGACTCCTAGAGGCTGAGCTATCGTTGGTGATGACCCCGTGGTGCCTCCAACCAAAACTATAAAGCCTGTTCTTCCAGACGGATGCCTTACTGCTGCAAAAGATAAGTCGTATGCTTCGGGAGCTGAGCAGTTCAGAGGGCAGTCTGAGATTGAGATTTTGAATTTCCTGGGTAAATCTGCGAAATCCGGGTTTCCCGTGAAGAACTCATCCAACTCTTTGACAAGGGGTGAAGCGTCTATTACTTCAGATTGGTGGACTCCCGCCACTGTACAACCCATTATGTTTCTGACGTCTCCGTATCTTGCTCCTGGAAACCCTTGTCCACACCTGTCTGTCGTGAAGCCTATTTCCTCAAGCTGCGCAAATATTGACAGGGCGTCATCCGCTTCAATCCAGTGCAACTCTATGTCTTGTCTGTCCGTGGCCTCAGCGTATCCCCTGCCGTATTTTCCGGCTAGTTGCGCAATTCTCCTGAACTGCTGGGTTGTTAATATGCCGTTAGGTATTTTTATCCTGAGAAAGTGTTTTGAACCTTCACCTTTCTCACTGCCCAACGAGTATCTGCTGGCGAATTTTCCGATTTCTGCAAGCAATCCGATGGGGTTCTCTGAAGGGTTCAACATGCTCACCTTTTAGATTCTGAAGATTATGTATATGCTTAGCGCTATGACCGATACGGCTACAAACAGGCCTAGTATTCGATGAGGCATTTTTTTGCATAACCATGCTGCGATCGGAGCACAGATTACTCCGCCCACAATTAGACCTAGGACCACTAGCCAATTGAAGTTTGCTGGCCCCAATAAAAGAAGGAAGGTTACAGCTTCAGCGGCTGCAACGAATATCTCCGCAAAGTTGACTGAGCCGATGGCTTTGCATGGTTTGCAATTGTTACAAACGAGGGTTGTTGTAGCTATAGGTCCCCACCCTCCTCCGCCTAATGCGTCTGTGAATGCCGCCACGTATCCCAAGGGCACAAGCGTTCTCGACGATGGTGGCGTTGTTCTAAAGTGTCCGTTGTTTTTGGATGCAAATTTGAACAGGATTACGAACCCCATGATTAAAAGTACAGCTCCAACAAGGACACTGGGCGCTTTCCCAGATACCTGTGTTAGCACAAAAGCCCCCGAAACTCCGCCGAATATCCCAGGTATCACCAAATGCAATATCCAGTTGCGTTCGACGTTTCCGAATTTTAAATGTGCGCCTCCAGAAGCTAAGCCTGTAAATATTTTCGCTGTGTGGACGCTTGCGCTTGCGATGGCAGGGTAAACTCCTATGGTGACCAAGGCTGCAGTGGAGCTGACCCCGTATCCCATTCCGATTGTTCCATCAATGAATTGTGCCAAGAATCCGACGAACAGCCAAACAAGAATAAATTCCATCTTCCAGCTCACCTATTGATCTGGTTTCACTTCTTGTCAGTGCTAATGGCAATCTTCGCCTCAGTAAGGCTCTTATTGAAATGTGATCGATACTTCATGAGCAAGTCCGCAATGTCCGTTCGCATAACTTCGGGTGGTGGTCGTACCCCGTTGGCGATCATTCCCCTCAGCTGGGTCATACTGACCCTCAGTTGGTAGTCTATGGCATGTCTACACGTCTTCTCTGAAGCCACGCCTTTGCAAATTCTACAGTAATAGGATTCTCGAAATAGCATTGGTTCGATGCCCAGATCAAGCTTTCTGAGAAGCACCTGTGCTCCATATGGGTCATAGTATTTGCCGACCCCTGCCATGTCTCTGCCTACAATAAAGTGGGTGCAACCATAGTTCTTTCTTATAATAGCTAGAAAAACAGCTGCTTTTGGCCCTGCATAGCGCATGGCTATGGATAACGGAGACAATAAAACTCTATCTTTTGGATAGTAGTTGTCTATCAGGTACGAGTAGCTTTCCATCACGGCTTCAGGCGGGAAATCGTCCTCCTTCAACTCTCCCACCACGGGATGGATGAAGAGCCCATCGACAAGCTCCAAGGCGCACCTCTGGACATACTCGTGGGCGACATGTGGTGGGTTCCTCGTTTGGAATGCCGCTATCGTTTCCCATCTTTTCTCCTCGAAGATTCTGCGGGTCTCCTGAGGCGTCAGCTCATCTTGAGTTGAAAGGCGTTCTAAAAGGTCTATCTTTCCCGATAGGAGGAAGTCACCCATTTGATCGATCTTTTTGACGTCTGGATGAGCGGGATCTATTGTGCCATAGACTTGTTTTGCTAGTTCTTTTTTATCGAAAGAGTATTTTTCTTCCAGGTGGAGTATGGCTATCCTTTTTCCATTGTAAACCAAGACAGGCTCATTGTTCTCCTTTAAGTCCTCCATTACAGGTTTTTTGAGATTTTTTGGTGCTAAGATCAAAGGTATTGTCCAAGGCAGTCCATTAGAAAGGCTTTCCTTGTAAAGGACTGAGTTGTATTCTTCTTCTCCCATGAAGCCTTCTACGGGACTAAAAGCTCCCACGGCGATTTTCTCGATGTCAAGGGCTGCAGTCTTGTCCAAGCTGATTTGCGGTCGTTGGTCTATATCTTTCAGAAGTCTTTTTTTCTCGTTCTCGTCCAGAATCCTGTTAACGAGTTTTCCGCCATAAGGTTTAGAGACCATTTCCGCATTATCTCCGACAGTTAGACTTTGAACTTCCAATGGAGCCCGCATTCTTTGGTGCCGGTTTCCCACCACCATCTGCCTGCCCTTGGGTCCTCCCCTGGTTTGATCGGTCTCGTGCAGGGTGCGCAGCCTATGCTCGTATAGCCTTGGTCAAAGAGTTTGTTGTAGGGTACATCATTTTCGCGGATATACGTCCAAACCTGCTCAGAAGTCCAATCAGCTAAGGGGTTTATTTTGACGATGTTTCCATTGACGTGATCAATTTCTACCTTCTTCGTGGAGCCTCGACTGGACGCCTGATCTCTCCTTAGACCAGTTATCCATGCGTCAAGTCCTGATAGCGCCCTCTTGAGAGGCTCGCCTTTTCTAATGTGGCAGCAGACTGTTCTAAGTTCAACGTTCTTGTAGAATAGGTTGGTCCCGTGTTTTTTCACGATTTCTTCAACTTGCTCTGCTTGGGGAAAGTGTACTTCTATGGAGATGCCGTACTTTTCGCGGGTAGCGTCTATGACGTTGTACGTTTCTTGGTGAAGCCTTCCAGTGTCAATGCTGAAGACCCTCGCCTTTTTATCAATCTTGGCAAGCATGTCTATTAAGACAACATCCTCGGCGCCGAAGCTTGAAGCGAGAGCTACTTTCGAACCAAACTTGTGTATAGCCCATTCTAAAACTTCTTGTGGCGTTGCTTTTTCGAATCTCTCTGCGACTGCAGCAATTTCGGTTTCATCAATTTTAGACATATTTGCTTTCTCCATTCAACGTTTAATTTCTAATCGTCCAATTGTTTGTAAAAGGAACAAACCGTATAACGGTGTTATATACCTTTCTGCTCGTTTTATTCCAAAAAGAATTTAATCCATGAACTAAAAATCGATAAGGAATCTGTTTCAATGAAAGGGGTAGCCGGCAAAAGAGGTTTGACAAAACAGAATAAATGAACGAGTGCATACGGCGAGGAATTTGAAGGCTTCTGCCGGAAATAGTTTTCGAGCGCGTTTGCAAAAAGATGTTATATGTTTTCCATGGGACTGGGTGAAAGACCCGGAAAGCGACGCGAAGACTAATATCTGTCAAGCCACGATTTATTTGCAGAAGCTTCAAAAGTGAAACGAAATGCCTTACTGCCCCGAATGTGGTGGAGAAATGCATTACGCCATAGCCACCAAACATTATATCTGCAAAAGCTGCGGCTTATCCGTAACCCAGCAGGAACTCGTGGAACTGCGAGACAAGCTGAAGCCCAGCGAGGAATCAGCTGAGGAACAACGGGAAAACCGCAGAAAAGAATACTTGAAATGGTGGCTCAGCAAGAAAAAATAGCCTTTGG
>DATEAU010000211.1:0-4156 GCA_035288165.1 Bathyarchaeia archaeon | reverse complement strand
TTCTTGACAATTCCTTCTTTGCTTCTTACACTTTGGATAGTGGTTCCGATGGTTTTCACTCAGGGATACCTGATTGGGCTTTACACAGACTACAACAGGTTCCTGTACTTCATCCTTTTTCCTCTAATCATCCTGATCGGGATGGTGGTTGACCACAGCGCACGCTTGCTGGCGCAAATCGCCCATGCCTACCTGTCCGTTCCGAGGGAAAAACTTCAACCTTGGAAAGGTGTGAACGATTTGGAAGCCCGTTTGAAACCGCGTTTGACCCGCAAGAACATTTATTCTGGTTTTCTCCTGGCGCTGCTAGTGTTCTTGTTCTTAACGGTGCCGCTTTCTCTTACTCCTTGGGAGGGCATGAGAGTTCAGGGTTTCTATCAGGTTATGGATAATCCTAGTTACGATGCGATGCAGTGGGCACGAGAGAACACGCCGCAGGGCTCGGTATTCGTTTCCGACGCGCTCTACGGCTGGTGGTTTGGAGGCTTTGCACAGCGGCCAACTCTGAGCGCGGTTGACCCTCAGTATCTAACTCTTTCCCGCGAGTTCGCACCTGCAAAAGCTGCGAAGAACTTGTTAGACACCGACTACGTCGTAGACAACGGCTTGATTCAGGTCAGAGAAGACGGCGGATACATCGCAAGGCATAACCCAATGTTCCTTGCTAAACTTAACTGGAGCTACTTCCCGTATCCGTTTTTCAACTTCAACAATGACGAGACAACCGTGCTTTTAGCTGAAGGCGATGTTGCTAGGTCTTTTGACTTGTCGCAGCTCCCTACGACGGAAATGCATGTTGAAAATACTTCGGACAAAGCGTCCATTTACGTCAGCAAAGCGAATAGACTTTTCAATTACACTCAGATTCTCACGGTCTACAAAGGCTTGCAGTTCGTCAATATGTCTGTGACCTTTGAGTCTAACGTTGAAGGTGTCACAGTCGACGGGGTTGTTTTCACCCTGGAGTCAAAAGGCAAACCCATAGACTATGGTCGCACGGTTGGGTTTTATGATGAGGGCGCAAAAGTGCTGGGACAGCTAATTTTCAATGAGGTGCAGCCGATATTCCATAAGAGTGGATCTACCCTCATTTACAACTTTTCAAAGAATTCAAGGGCAGAGTTGGAACTCTGGGCGTCAGCTTTCTCGGTTTCGGATAAGCTGTCCACTTATGAAGACCCGAAAACCCAAGCATCTCTTGGCGATGTGATGGCGACTAATCTGGCCTCATACCCGCAAAAGGAAGATAATGTTGCGGATTTGTCTCTTGACGTTTTTGACTACAAGAAAGCCTTAGTTGATTGGAAAATTTCCTACATTGCTTGTCGCGATCCTGGGATTCTTCCGAAATTTGCTCGTGACCCCGCTTTCAGTAGGGTGTTTATTAATGATGAAGTTTCAGTATTTAAGGTGAAAAGCAGCTTCAGCTAGGTGGGGACAGGCAATCGCGTTAACGTTATCGCCTGAGAAGCAGCGGATTCTCGAAGCCGCGTTTGCAGCGGTTTTCTCAGTGACGATTCTTGTGGTTTTCTATCAGGTTATGTCGATGAATGGATTGGTTTTAGGGAATGACCCTGCTGTACACTTGGAGAAAGCACTGATTTTCCTCGACACTGGGCAGATATCTTTGAGTAATTTGGGTTGGACTCCTCCGCTTTACTCGATACTGGTTGCCGTGTTCATCGCCTTCACGAATGCTGGTAGTCTTGAGCAGTTGATTATCGTGGTGAAAGTGGCAGCCGTCTTGATTGATTGGCTGCTGTTCTTCTCGGTTTACTTGCTCGGCGCCAAGTTTTTCGGCAGAAGAGTCGGAGCGACCGCCGCGGTTTTGTTGCTGCTGAGTTTTCCAATATTCGAGCTTAATTTGTGGGGTGGGTACACGACCGTTTTGGCTTTAGCGTTTATGTTTTTGGTTCTTCTTTACACACCTTTAGCAACAGAGCGGTTTGGGTACCTTCTGGTAACCTTTTTTGTAGCTTTTGCTCTTGTTTTATCCCATCAGCTTGCTACTTTCCTTGCAGCTTTTATAATGCCTCCGATCATGCTTTTTATGCTGATAAAATCGAAAGGTGCTCACTTTCGAGTGGTAATTGCATTAGTTTTAGGAGGAGGCGTGGCGTTCTTCCTCTACTACTTTCAGGCAATAATTGGTTACCTTGATGTCGTTATCGAGTATGTGTTTTTCGCTATAAAAGAGTACGCTTACCAAATTCCAGGAACCAGTTTCGATGCTTTCGTGATTAATTTCGGCTTCGTGTTCTTCTTGGCGTTAAGTGGAATAGTCATCGCGTACCACTACCTGCTGAAAGCGCAAAGGAAACCAATCTTTTACCTCATACTAATGCTGAGCTTCTTTGTTCCATTCTTTTTTGCTGAATCCTACCTTGTCGGTTTATACTTGCCATTTCAGTGGTTCATTTACTATATGACCCCGCCGATGGTGATTCTTGCGGCTGTCACATCCGTTTTCGCATTCGACAAAGTGCAAAGTTTCTACCTCAAAAACAAAAATAGGGTGAAGAAAGTCTGGATGAAAGCCGTCATCATAACTGTTGTCGTGTTGGTGGCTTCGATGGTTCTGTTCCGCTTCGGGACCGTCTACGGGAAAATCATGGAAGGCAGCGTACACTACTCAACCTCCGACCTTAAAGCCTTAGAGGCGGGTTTGTGGCTCAAGAACAATTATCCCGAAAACACCACCGTAGTTGTTACTTATGTTCCTGGGTTCTGGTTCAGGCTATTTTCAGGCAAGACGGTGATTGCATCGACTGACCCCATAATTCATCGAAACGAGATTACTGAATCCGTTTTAGACCTATCTTACGAAGTTGAAAAATCGTACGAAGCTGAAAAACCATTAGCTTTGTTTAGAGCGTACGAAGCGAAGGGCGCAATTTCTCATGAGAGCTTCGTTTCCCTTAATCGCGTTTGGAACCGTGTGGCGTTTTCGTCAGGCGATGGGGATTCCGTGTTGTATAGCGAGGGCGGGGTTGAAAAGGAAGTTAAATTGTCCATTTTCAGTAGAGAAATCATTTTCGAGGATGAGACTTCCTCTTCTAAGCGGCTGTCAATACGTTACGGCAACCAAGATTTAGTATTAACACAAAACATAACCATTCGCGACGAAAGTTACCCAATGAATGTTTCTTGGACAGTGACTCCTTTGAGAAGCGAAATCAGCGACATAGCCTTGTACGTGAGTATTTTCTTTGACCTGCAGTTCCACTTCGAGAAAGCGTACGTCCCCGGTGTATTGGATTGGGAGAATCCTTGGAGCCGACCTTCCGACTGGCAGGGAACCGACTGGGCCGTGATCGACTTCTCAAACTCAACCCTGACGGACAGGTATCTAGGCTTCTACGCTGAGAAAGAAGATGTCGCTTTTGCCTTGAAATTAGAGGAGTTGCCAGACTGGGGCAACATCGGCGCCTTAACTAGCATGCAAATAGATGCAATAAGGTTACGCTACAACTTTTCCGACCTTAACGTTAACCAAAACGAATCGTTTACATATCAGGTTCTGACGTTTTCGAAGAGTAGTTATCCTGAGATGCCTACTCTGCCGATTGATGTGAAAAGTCTTTTCGCTTTGGAACCAGCCGGCCCGTTTGATTTAGCGAGTCGAGAATATCGCGATTACATCAAGGAGAATGATATCGGATTCATCGTTTACGATAAGAACCAGCTTGACACAAAGATTATCCGTTCCAAGCTCTTGGAACTCGTCTACTCTAATGACAGGTACGTGATTTTCAAAATAAAGAATATCACGTAGACCAAAGTTTTTCCCAAACGCGTAAGCCTTGTTTTCCGAGAAGTGAAAAGCGGAGAGTGCGCTATTTCTCGTTTCTCACAATGGAATCAAAGAACGGTGGCTGTCGTCTATTGTTCGCGAAGAACCTTAGGAATGTACGCGCACGCTGGGTCAGACTCGAACAAGTCACCTGTGTAGTATTCGGCGCGTGTCCGGCATCCGCCGCAGATTTCGCGGTACTCGCAGACTCCGCATCTGCCCTTGATGTTGCTTTTGTCTCTGAGCTTAAGGTGGAACTCGCTCTTTTGAAGGTCATCCCAAACCTTCGTCAGTTTCGTGTCTTTAACGTTTCCAAGTCGGTAGCCCTCGTGGAAACCGCATGACCTGTAATCTCCGTTCTCG
>DATEAU010000210.1:0-3640 GCA_035288165.1 Bathyarchaeia archaeon | reverse complement strand
GTCTCCCGCGGCGCCATTCACGAAGGCGCCCGCCACAGCTGCCTCAAAAACATCGACCTTCTGTGCTAGTAACGCGCCGACAACTCCTGAAAGCACATCACCTGTACCGCCCACGGTCATGCCTGGGTTGCCCGTAAAGTTCAGTTTCACGCGCTTATTGCTGCAAACCACGTCAACTTGCCCTTTCAGCAGGATGACAGCATTGAGTTCGGCAGCCGTCTTCTGCACATCAGCCACTCGCTCGTCAAAGTTTTCAGGCAGCCGCCGACCCGTGAGAATGGCATACTCTCCAGCGTGAGGCGTGAGCACAAATGGAACCTTCAGCGGTCTCTTGAATTCGGCGAAAGCCTTCAACCCGTCAGCGTCCAAAAGGAACGGTTTGCCAGCAGCCTCAACCGCATTCACGCAGGCTTTCACGAACTCTTTGGTATCAGGGTGCAAGCCGAGACCCGGACCCAGAACAACGCTATCAACCGCATCAATATAGAGCTTCAGAGCTGCTACGTTGCCAGCGTGCAAGTGGTTACCATCGAGCTTAATCGTAATCAGGTCGGGCGCAATAGACGAGATTGCTTGCGCGGTCTTCGCCGGAGCAGCAAGGTACACGATATCCGAACCTGTACGCAGTGCAGCCAGCGAAACTAGCGTCGGTGCTCCCGAGAACACTTCACTGCCACCTATAGCTAACAGGCGTCCGAAGTCTCCTTTGTGGCTGGAGCCAGCGCGTTTTTTCGTGACGATGAGAACGTCGCCTGGACCAACATATCGTTCCAGCTCTTTTGGTAAGCCGATGTCTTTGACTATTAGTTCGCCAACGTATTTCTTAGCCCCATCTAACCCCGTTTTCTGAGCATGAAACGTCAACGTAACGTTCGCCTTAAGGGCGTGTCCCAAAACTTCGCCAGTGTCCGAATCTACACCCGTAGGGACATCGATGGCAATCTTGAAACCGCTTAGCGAATTTATGTGCTCCACGAGGTGCAGTATGGGCGGTTTAAGTTTGCCTTTGGCACCAGTTCCCAAGAGTGCATCGATGATTATTTCCGCTTCAACCTTCGGAATAACGCTGCTATCAGTAACTTCATGAATGGGTAAGCTTTCCCCTAAGAATTTGAGGGCGGAGAAGTTCTTCAGTGCCGCTTCGTGAGCGATGTCTCTGCCTCGTCCAGCAAGAACAACCTTGACTTTGAAGCCTAAATTCAACAAATGTCGTGCAGCCACGAACCCGTCGCCGCCGTTCCCACCTAACCCGCAGAAAATCGCTACTCGTTGACCCTTCGGAAAACGCGCCTCCACTTCAGCCGCTACGTTTCGTCCTGCGTTTTCCATGAGCTGAAGAAGCGAGATCCCGAAGTATTCCGCGTTAATTTCCAGAGCTCGCATCTCTCGGCTTGTGATGGCGGGTGCTTTTTCTTTTTTTAAAGACATTTTTTGACCCTGAATGATTTAGTGTGGCTTGTGGGAAGATAAGCCTATCCTTGAGGAACCTGGATTACCTTTCTGTATACAAAAGCATCAGCAGAACATTTGAAACTAGCAATGGCGCTGTACTTCGGTAAGGTCCCGAGCTGAGACGCGCTACTTGTTTTTCGGTCGCTGACTCTTGCCCCTGTACTCCCGAGAAATAATCATCGTGGAAGTCACAAGCACATTCGGAACGTTCCGGACCTTCTCCGAAACGAAACATTCCAGCGCGTCCAAGTCTTCTGTTGAAAGTTTTGCGATTACGTCGTACTCACCGAAGATTATGTCTGCTTGCAAAACCTCTTCAAAATCGATGAGCTTCTGCGCTACTTCTCTCTCGGTTCCTGAACTTACCTTGAACAGGACATACGCCAACACAACCACAGTTACCACCTTAAATCTATTTTGCCAAAGGGAAGTTAATTCCCTTTCCACAGAAGCAGGCGAGATCAGAAAAAGCTTTTATTCTCCAACTCTTCTTCGTATCTCAGGAGTCGAGCGGACTCCGAACTAAGTTGTAAAGGAGCTTAATTGTTTGAAAAAAGAGTTTATCCTGAGCAAGAACGATGCATTAATCGTCACGGACATCCAAGTTGATTTTTTGCCCGGCGGCGCTTTGCCCGTGCCCGAAGGCGACCAAGTAATCCCCGTCCTCAACGAGTACATAACCGTTTTCAAAAATGCAGACCTGAAGATTTTCGCCACGAGAGATTGGCACCCGCCGAATCACGTTTCCTTCAAAGAGCAAGGCGGACCCTGGCCTTCACACTGCGTTCAGAATAGTGACGGTGCAAAGTTTTCTACCCTTCTGAAACTGCCCAGCAGCGTTACGGTGATTTCTAAGGCGACAGACCCGTCGAAAGAGGCGTATTCAGCGTTTGACGGCACCGAACTATCGGAAGAGTTGAAAATCGCTGAGGTTTCACTCATTTTTGTGGGCGGCTTAGCCACGGACTACTGCGTCAAGAACACTGTTCTCGACGGGCTCAAACTCGGCTTCAAAATTGTCTTTCTGACCGATGCTTCCAGAGGCATCAACGTGAAACCTGGCGACGTGGAAATAGCTACTCGCGAGATGGTTAAGAACGGTGCAGAGCAGGCTACGTTAGAGGATTTCCCTGAGCCATCAGCAACTATTCTTCCTGAAGAAGCTATGCCTGAAGTGACTGGGGATGAACCGTTAAACCGCGCTGAAATCAAAAAGAAAACTCGCATGCGCTCTCGCGGTCCTTACAGAAAAGTCCGCACAGAACGTTAAATTTCCAAATTTTTCCCTTTTACACCTCTAGAAATAGTCCTTTATGATCTTGTAGCTCCGAACTTAAGCGAAGCTTATATACATCATTCCAAACACAAACAGAATGCCATTTTATGTAAAATTTAAGCCGAAATGCGTATAGGAATCCTTCGAAATCCTAATTTGACGTTCAAGAATATATGTCGAAACATTCTGAGGAATTGATGTTGACTAAAGGCGGCCAATTTAGTAATAACAACGTATTTCTAGGTATTGGCAGCTGACGAAAAACGTTCGAATGGTTAATATTTACAACAAATAGTTAAAATATTCTTTACATAAGAAGCATTTTGAAGATGAAGAGCTAAAAAATCAATGGATTAAACCATATTTTTCTGCTGGAACAACGAAGTCGGCAAAAAAATGTTACTCAGCGAAGGGTTGTCACTGTTCACCCATAACCTGAAAGATTACAGTTCTGCGCCGAGGATAAACATCAGTTTCCACGAAAAGCAGAGACTGCCAAGTGCCAAACTCGACTCGCCCATTTATTACTGGCAGTGTCCTGTCGGGCGGAAGCAGAACGGACCTCAAGTGTGAATGCGCGTTTGACGGATGGCTATAGTTTTTGTTTTTTGGGGCGATCTCCTGCAGAAATTCTTGGATGTCATCTAATAGTACGGGGTCGTTCTCCGTGAGGATAATTACACCCGTGGCGTGAGGAGCGAAAACGTGGACGATGCCGTTCACAATGCCTGAGTCGGAGACTGCCTCTTGGACTTTGTTGGTGAGGTCGAGGAAGTCTATTTCGCCTTTTGTTGAAAAACTGTAAGTCTTGTTCACGATTTTGAAAGGCGACATTTTCTCACGTTGAGATTATTTTCTTGGCGCTTGTTGAAAAGGCTTTCGACGTGAGTTTGTTTCCGTTTTTGTTTGTTT
>DATEAU010000209.1:0-6748 GCA_035288165.1 Bathyarchaeia archaeon | reverse complement strand
CAAAATTCTCCGTGTCGATTTAACTACGGGAAAAGTTTCTACTGAACCCTTAAGCGAAGAAATGGCTAAAAATTACGTTGGAGGCATGGGTCTCGGCATCCGCCTCCTCATGGACAATTCCAAACCGGGAACAGATGCGTTCAGCCCAGATAATCCATTGATTTTCGTTACAGGTCCTTTGAGCGGTACGATGGGGCCGACTGCTGGAAACGGGTATGCTGTGGTTTCGAAGTCGCCGTCTACTGGGGGAGTGGGCGAGGCGAAGGCTCACGGTTTCTTCGGTCCTGACCTGAAAAGAGCAGGATACGACGCGGTCATAATTACAGGAAAAGCTGAAAAGCTTTCGTATTTGTGGATTGACGACGACAACGTGAAGGTCATGAACGCGGAACACATGAAGAACAAGTCACCTTATGAGACTGACACGGACATCAGGCAAGAACTAGGCGACTATTACATCAGAGTTTCCGCAATCGGCGAATCGGGCGAAAAACTCAACCGTTTCGCAGCAATCATAAACGATGAGTTCAGAGCCATCGGAAGAACAGGCATGGGCGCCGTGATGGGCTCCAAAAACCTGAAAGCCGTAGCTGTCCGAGGAACACAAGATGTTAACGTTGCTAATTTGGATGGGTTCAAGGAATTCGTGAAGATGATTCATGAGCGCATGAAAGGTCCAGCAACGAAGAAGTATAAGACGCTTGGAACCCCCGAGAACGTGTTGGTTTTGAATTCGCTTTCGGCTTTAGCAACGAGGAACTGGACCAACGCCACATTTGAAGGTGCAGACAAGGTGAGCGGCGAATACTTGAATGAGCATTATGTTAAGAAAATCGTTGGTTGCGCTACTTGCGGTATGCGTTGTGACCACATTGCGGTGGTTCCTGAAGGTCCTTATGCGGGTTCAACTTCTCGGCTGGAGTTTGAATGCCTTTGGAGCATGGGACCGTTATGTGGCGTTGACCGACTTGATGCTATAATCGAAGCTATGCGTATCGTGAACGAATACGGTATGGATGGCATAAGCATCGGCGTCGTCGTGGCTTTTGCGATGGACTGTTACGAGCATGGCGTGATTACGAAGGAGCAGACGGACGGCATTGACTTGCGTTTCGGAAACGCGGAAGCACTGATAGCGATTATCCACAAAATAGGCAAACGTGAAGGTTGGCTGGGCAACGCGTTAGCTGAGGGTGTGGCAAGGGCTGCTGAAATAATCGGCGGCGATGCACCAAAATACGCTTGCCACATCAAAGGCTTGGAATTGCCAGGCTACGACTTGAGAACGTTGAAAACTGCGGCGTTAGGGTTCAGTGTTTCGTTCCGTGGTGCCTGCCACCTCAGAAACGGCGCTTACTCGCCAGACGTAAAGGGCAAAGTTAACCGCTTCAAGATTGAGGCTGGACGCGGCAAGATGATTACTGAGGAGAGCAAGATGTACAATATCATCGACTCGCTTATCGTGTGCAAGTTCTCAAGAGGCACCTATTATGATGGCTGGAAGGACTTGGCGAACTATTACACGCTAGCTACAGGCATACCAATGACGCCTGAAGAATTAACTATAGCAGGCGACAGGATTGAAAACCTCGCTAGGCTCTTCAACATCCGAGAAGGCAAGGGCACCAGAAAATATGACACGATACCATGGAAGATAAAGAATGTTCCCGTCCCCGACGAAGGACCAGCCAAAGGCGTCTGCGTCACGGACGAAGAATTCCAAATCGGACTCGACGACTATTACGCGTCAAGAGGCTGGACGCCGGACGGTATCCCGTCGGCTGAGAAGCTTAACGCTTTAGGTTTAGGCGATTTGGCTTACATTGCCCAAAAAGCAACTGAAGGAGGAGCATAAGTATGGTACGACCTCAAGATAGAAAATTCGTAACGGCAGACCCAGAGAAATGCATTGGCTGCTTAGTCTGTGAGTATGCTTGTTCAATGGCGAAGGAGAAAACCTACAACCCGACGAAGTCGAGGATTCGCGCGTTACGATTGGGACCACTAAACAACTTAGCTGTTACTTGCAGGCACTGCGAGGATCCAGCATGCGTTGCTGCTTGCCCGAAAGATGCCCTTACGCAAGAGGAAAGCACGGGGATAATCATGGTTGACGAGGAAGCATGCAACGGATGCGCATGGTGCATTAGCGCCTGCCAGTTCGGAGCTATGATGATGCATCCAGAGAAGAAAGTGGTGTTCACGTGCAACAGCTGCAAAGACGAGGCTGATGGTCCGCAGTGTGTGAAGTGGTGTCCTGAAGAAGCGTTGACTTTCGTGACGGCTCAGACTCTGGCGCAGAAGTCGAGAATTTCCGCGGTTAAGAACCTGTTCCAAGAAGCAAAAGAAAAGAAGTAGACTTAAGCGCGCTAGCCGCGCTTTGTTTTCTTTCATTCTTCTTACCTCTTTTGAAGTTGAGCGGAATTGCTCATGAGTTGCAGCTTCCATTGCGTTTCTTGAAGTAGACTAGCAAGGCGGTGCTAAAGACAGAAATTGAAAATATAACAGCCAAGACACGAATTAGTGGAAGCTGATCTGTTTGTATTGTTTCGAGCGTTGACCAGGCTTCGTAGGGTAATGTCGTGCCCGTTGGCGGAGATGATGTTGGCGGTGGTGCCGGAGCTCGGTCTGAAGGCGGATTAGAGGAAAATGATTTTTCAGCCTTGGGTTTAACAGTTAACGTTACTGTTGGGCTTTCTGAAGCTGCATAAGTAATATTTTCGTTACGGAAGACTTGCCCTGGGTAGCGAAATTGAAGAGTATAGTTGCCTAACTGGTCTGGAGTAAAGAATTCTACTTGTAATCCATTGAGATCGGTTGAGTAGGGACCTTTCTTGTAGGTGTGACCGTCTGGGCTGATAATTGTGAGTACTATACCTTGAAAGTTGTCGCTGGGAGTTGGCGGAGCTGGTTCAACACGTATGGTAATCTTTACTGTTTGATTGGCTTCGCATGCGCTTGGTTCCAAAGTTAGGAACGCGGAAGTAGTTCTTAGCGAGGATGAGCTTTGGGTAGAGTTAGAGGATGGTTGGGGCTGCGGGTTTGTATCGTTCAATTGTGTTCCTGAACCTATGCCGAAACCAATTTTTACAAGTTTTTGAGCCCCGCCGACAATTACGGTGTTGTTTAGTTGGAGAGTTAGAATGTGCAAGTCTTCAGTTAGCTTTGTGTTTCCAAGGAATAAGCCGTTGGGATTGAACATTTCCAAAAAAGAGTCTCGTATCGAAAATATATTGTCCTTAGAATCAACCATTAGGTCTTTTCCCGAGAAGTATTTGAGCCAAATTTTACCTCCGTCTGGACGAAGTTTGATGGTGAATCGATCGCCGATTACGATTATATTCCCATTTGAATCCAGCGATAGCCCATAACCATAATCGTTTTTACTGGTTCCGCTACCAAAGGTTTTTTCCCACAACAGATTGCCATGGGTGTTAAGTTTTGCGACATAATAGTCCACACCTGTGGAAGTTGAAAATGTAGACCCACCAAGGATTATGTTGTTGTTTTTGTCGACTGCAATTTCTCCATTCTCGAAGTATATTTGTAAGGTTTTTGACCAAATGATATCGCCGCCAGAGGTGTATTTGACCAAAGTTGACGTGAGGTTTCCATGGACAGAACCGATGATTATAATATTGTCAAGCGAATCCACGGCTAAACTGGTGCCCTGATCGGTTTCGCCGCTGTCAAACGATTTTTTCCAGATCTCATTGCCGTAGGGATCAAGCTTCACTATCCACATGTCATATTGGTATATTTGATTAGGTGCAACCAGCAGTAGAATGTTGTCCGAAGAGTCTATGGCTAATCCTTCTGGAATTTCCCAAGCTCCACTGAAACTTCTGCTAATGTTCCATAATATGTTGCCGCTGGAGTCAAGTTTGGATATGGTTGTGACACCCCTTTCGTTTTCAGAAGCAATTATGATGTTTCCTTGCGAGTCTGCAACGACATCGTGGCAATTTCTTGCGTTGGTGCTCCATAAAATATTGAAGTTGGGGGAAATCGTGATTGGGACTAAAGAGAAATTGATGCTTTTAGATTCAAATTCGGTGCTGAACCCTCTCTGGATGGTGGGTGTGTATCCGGGGGCAGACACTCTAATGTCGTAGATTCCTGCTTTCTCTAATTCCAGATTGAAGAATCCTTCATTATCTGTTGTTGTTTTCGCCTTCGCCACCCCGTCAACAAGAGCCTCGATCAACGCATCACTGATAGCGGTCACTTCATCCTCTTTAGTCACTCTTCCCACAAATGGGCCAGGTCTATGTATTCTAATAGGCATGACATTGCTGAAATCATTTGGGACATCGTAGATCAGTCCTTCGAAGAGGACGCCTACAGTGTAACTACCTACAGCCTCTGGTTCCCAAGGTACTTCTGTTCCCCAACCGCCGCCTGGACCAGCCGTCCATCCGTCACCTTCGGGACCAAGATCCTTGGTTAGAACAACATTTCCAATAGCATCGGAGATAATGATAACTGTGTTGTTGGCAATTTTAGGAATGTCTCCTGCTCGAAGCCACCAAAAATACAACCTCAAAGAGACTTCTTCACCTAATTGAAAATCACCTCCAGGTTCCTCCGATTCATAGAGACCTGTAGAAAACTCAACTCTTATTTCATTTGGTATTTCGAAAAGAGTTACCCAGTTGTTGGCTGGATTGGCGTTTTGTGTGTCTGCTTTAGCCTCAGTCTGAGAAAGACTTAGTGGTATAGGAGAACCAGACGTAGCCGCTAATGAAATAATGGAGATGATGACTGCTATCGCAATCATGACTTTTTTCATTAATAGATCCCTGACCAAAGCCACACACTCTTTTCGATAAAAGTCTTTTTGTCAAACTTTCTTGACCAAAACTGCCTGAAACGCCTGATTCTTAGTCAAGAAATCTTGACAAACCACTTTGTAGTCTAACAGCCTATCAAGGAACCGATAAAGTTTGCAGACTATAACTCATCGCTTTAAAAGAGGGAGGCGAAACAAGCGAGAGCAATAGGTCCCGGAAGACCTTCCCGCAACTAACAGCCTTCAGTTTACCGAAAATATTCACGCTTCAAAAAATTGGCCAAGCAAACATCAGCTTTCAACATTCCAGCCCATTAGATTAATATAGTTTTCAACCGCCTAACATACTCCATACAAGCATGGAGGCTGCAGAGTTTGCCCGGTTACGCTGGAAGAGTCCTCTACGTTGACCTTGGTTCTGGAAAAACCCATGTTGAACCATTGAACATGGACTACGCCAAAAAATACGTTGGCGGCATAGGCTTAGCCATGAGATACTGGCTCGCCAACACCAAAGCAGGCTTAGAACCCTTCAGTCCCGACAACACACTGGTTCTCGCACTTGGTCCAGTTTCAGGCACCATGTTCCCAACGGCAGGGAACGGTCACGCTTTTGTCGCCAAATCACCCGCAACTTTCGGCGTCGGCGAAGCAGTGGCGCACGGCACATTTGGCGCTGAACTGAAACGTGCAGGCTACGACGTTGTTATCCTGAAGGGTAAGTCGGAGAAGCCAGTTTACCTCTGGATCGACGACGACTCAGTTCAGCTTCTTGATGCAGCACATCTCATGGGCAAGTCGCCTTCCGAAACCGAAGACGCGATAAAAGACGAGCTAGGCGACTACTACATCCGCGTGGCATCCATAGGCTTAGCTGGCGAGAAGCTTTCGCGAATAGCCTGCATAATCAACGAGAAGACACGCGCCGCAGGAAGAACAGGCTTAGGCGCCGTGATGGGTTCCAAGAATTTGAAAGCTATCGCTGTCCGAGGCACACGGGACATTGTTCCAGCGAAGCCAGACGAATTCATGGATATGGTCAAAGAATTTCACGAGCGGATGAAGGGCCCAGCAACGCAGAAGTATCGAACTTTAGGTACGGTAGAGAACGTGCTCGTTCACAATGCACTTTATTGTATGCCTACGAGGAATTATACTAACGCGCATTTCGAAGAAGCCGACAAAGTCAGCGGCGAAATGCTCAACGAGAAATACGTAGCAAAAATCATCGGATGCAGTAGTTGCGCCATGCGCTGCGAGCACGTGGTTGTGGTTCCTGAAGGTCCGTATAAGGGTACGTTGACGCGGATGGAGTACGAGATGCTTTGGGCTATGGGACCTTACTGTGGCATAAGCAGGCTCGACACTGTCATAAAGGGAATGGAGCTATGCAACTATTACGGGATGGACGCGTTGAGCGCAGGCGTAGTTGTCGGCTTCACTATGGACTGCCACGAGAAAGGCATTCTTTCTCACGATGATTTAAACGGAATAGACGCGCATTTCGGCAGTTCCGAAGCGCTGGTCCAATTGCTTGAAAAGATGGGCAAACGCGAAGGAATAGGCGACACGTTGGCTGAAGGCGTGCGAATTGCTGGACAGAAAATTGACAAAGGCGCCGAAAAACTTGCGCAACACATCAAAGGCTTAGAAGTCACGGGCTACGATTTGCGTTGCCTCAAAACGGCAGCGTTGGGCTTCGCGGTTTCGTTCCGTGGAGCAGACCATAACAGGCATGGCGCTTACGCTTTCGACGTTAAAGGAAAAGTGGACAGGCTTAAGGTGGAGAAGGGCAGAGGTAAAATGGTTATGGACATGGAGGACAGCTACTCGCTCATCGACTCATTAATCGTTTGCAAATTCTCACGGGGCACGTACTACAAGGAACTGCCAGGCATGGCAAAACTCTACAATCTCGTAACTGGCATCGAGATGACGCCTGAAGAACTGAAGCGG
>DATEAU010000208.1:0-8514 GCA_035288165.1 Bathyarchaeia archaeon | reverse complement strand
TCCGCCACTTTTTCGAGGTCGAACTCTTCAGTGTAAAACTTTCTTCGCTCTTCAAGAGTGGCGTACCGCATGCCTTCGGGTAACTGGTATTTTTCCATACAGACCAGCTTTAGAATAGAGCGCTGTTTCCAGAAATGTCTTTTGGATCAAAAACCAATCCATAATGCGAATTAGCAGAAAGCCTAATATTTGCCCGTTCATCCCGATTATTGATGGTGAAATATTTTTGCCGATAGACCCTGATTTTCAGAAGAACAGGCAGGTTGCTGGCGAACACAACGGACACAAAGTCTGGGGACCCGTAGACCCCCCAACAAGGCAAGGCATACATGGAACGAACGTAGCTGTCGACTGGGACGTGTGCGTCGGAGACGGCGTATGCATCGACGTCTGCCCAGTATCGCTCTACGACTGGGGAGAAGCAAAAGGACACTCAATGTCGGAGAAGAAGTCTGACCCCGCACGAGAAAAAGACTGCATACAATGCTTAGCCTGCGAAATGCAATGTCCAACCCTAGCGATAAAAATCACGCCACCCTAAACCCGAAGCGCTGACTAGACGGCGCTCTTCTATTTTTTCTAATAAGCCAGATTAATCACTGAACTTTGACTATAAAAAAAGAAGTGGCGGTTGAAGCTACTTTACGAGCTTGTATATTTTGTTGACGTAGTCCCAGTTGACGACGTTCCAGAAGCCATCCACGAATTTGGCGCGGTCATTCTTGTAGTCAATGTAGTACGCGTGTTCCCAGACATCGAGAACCATGAGCAAGCGGAAAGCGGGGTACACGTTCACGTTGTGTTTCTCAATCTGCATAATCAACGGTCTATCAACGCATTGTTGCGTAACTAGTGCTGCCCATCCTGAGCCTTCGACGCTGGCGGCGGCTTTCGTGAACTCCATCTTGAACCGTTCGAAGCTTCCGAACTCCTTCATCAACGCATCAGCGATTGCTCCTCCTGGTTTTCCTCCGCCCTTGCCCGCGGGCGCTATGCAATCCCAGAATGTGCTGTGCAACAGGTGCCCGCCGACGTGGAACGAGAGCTCCTTAAGCGTGGCTTTCATGTCTAGCTCAGTGTTTTCTTTGCGTGCTTTGTCGAGTTTCTCGAAGATGGCGTTGGCGCCGTTCACGTAAGCCAAGTGGTGCTTATCGTGGTGAATCATTAGTTGCTGCTCGGATAAGAAGGGGGCTAATGCCGTGTACGCGTATGGCAATTTCGGCAAACTAAAAGATTTTACTGCTTCCATTTTATCTCACCAAAAACTAAAACGTTTCAGAGCAAGAAACGACTAATATACTTTGCCGTCAACGAAAATAGAGTGGCTTATGAAGGCGGCACAGCAACGCTTAGCATTGGCTGGATGTTCAGCTTTTCTGCTACGCGCCCACCCAGTTCTGCATCTGCTTTCGTGAGATTTTCAATCATCCGTTTCTGAATTGGCATGTCTGCCTTGCCCAGAGAATCAGCGATGTTGCCGACCAAGTGATCCTGATCCATCTTGCTGAGCGTACGGTATCGTTCGCCTGCTTGCGCAAAATCATTCGTTAGGCTGATTTTCCTGCGTTCCATCTCTCCCTCAACGTAAGCTTTGACAGTAGAAGTAGGTTGTGCCTCCTTTGGCATTCCGCCGCCTAGCGTGTTTGGTTCGTAGTTGACTGTTCCTCCACCGTAAGAAGCGTGTTGCTGCATGGCTCCATCTTGCTGATCATTATTGACTGGAACCAGCGGTCGATTAATGGGCAGTTGCAGGTAGTTTGGGCCTACTCGGTAGCGTTGAGTGTCTGCATAAGAGAAGACTCTACCTTGCAGAAGCTTGTCAGCTGACAACTCGATTCCTGGAACAACTGAGGCTGGACAGAAAGCAGCTTGCTCAACTTCGGCAAAGAAGTTCTCGGGGTTTCGGTTGAGCACCATTTTGCCCACAGGCATTAATGGGAATTGGTTTTCGGGCCAAGTTTTTGTCGGGTCAAGTGGGTCAAACGTTTGTTTCAGTTCGTCGGCGATGTCCATGGTTTGAACGTATAATTCGAATTCGACCGTTTTTCCAGAAGCGATTGTTTCGTGCAGATCTCTTGTCGTAGCGTCGGGGTCTTCGCCTGCAAGGCGCGTGGCTTCGTGACGGTCAATTGTTTCCAGACCAGCCTTCGGTTTCCAATGGTACTTGATGTAGACAGCTTTGCCTTCCGCGTTCACCCACACGTATGTGTTTACGCCGAACCCTTCCATTTTCCCGAAGCTTCTCACGGTACCCCTGTCAGAAAAGAGCCACGTAATCATGTGGGTTGATTCGGGAGTCAGCGAAATAAAATCCCAAAAACGACTGTTCGCAGACGAGCTTGTGGGATAACCGGTGTCAGGGGCAGGCTTGAACGCGTGCACCATGTCGGGGAATTTGATGGCGTCGCGAATGAAGAAAACTGGCAGGTTGTTTCCGACCAGGTCGTAGTTGCCTTCTTCTGTGTAGAATTTTACGGCGAAGCCTCGGGGGTCGCGTGCCGTGTCGGCTGAGCCTCGCGCGCCCACTACTGTGGAGAAACGGACGAAAACAGGTGTTTCTTTCTCGGGGTCTTGAAGAAACTTTGCAAACGTGAACTCTGCCATACTTCTGTAAACTTGGAAGTAGCCATGGGCGCCAGCGCCTTTTGCGTGCACCACGCGCTCGGGGATACGTTCGCGGTCAAAGTGGGCTAGTTTCTCAATCAAATGCACATCCTGCAACAATACGGGACCTCGTTCGCCGACGGTGAGTGAACTCTGATTGTCTGAGACGGGTGTACCTTCGTTTGTGGTTAAATGTTTGTTTTCCATGCAAAACACCTTAATCGTTTTTCATGAAGAAGAATCTCTACAATACGTGTGAGGTTCGAAGGCTTATTTAAGACTTATTATTATCTAATATTTCACGTATGAGCGACTCCAAAAAATCCGATATCCAAATAATTCAAGCTCTGCGCAACAAGGGCTACAAGGCTACTCCGCAGAGGATAACGATATGCAGATTTGCATTGTCCAGCAGAGAGCATCCGAGTGCTCAGAAAGTTTATTCAGAAGTCAAAAAAATCCATTCGACAGTGAGCTTATCTACGGTCTATAAGACTCTTCAGGTTTTGAAAGAACTCGGCATGTTACAGGAATTAAGTTCGTCGCTCAGCCAAACAAGATTCGACCCTAACGTGAAACTCCACATAAACTTGGTGTGCTTGCAATGCAGCACAATCGAAGACTTGGATGATCCCGTCGAAAGAGAACTAATCAGAAGGATTTCGGGTTCGGCAGAATTCACCGTTACAGAGCATCATCTTGACGTGTACGGCGTCTGCCGAAAATGCAAAACAAAGGCTAAGGCATAGCCGTTGAGGCAGAACCCGAAGTAGCACGGTCACCAGTATTCCTTATAACTAACCTCTGGAATTACTGTTCTTAGGAGATGTTTTGTTATGCCAAAAACTGATGAGAATTTGAAGGCTGCTTTTGCAGGCGAATCCCAAGCGAATAGGTTGTATTTGGCGTTTGCGAAGAAAGCCGAGGAAGAAGGCTATGTGCAAGCTGCTAAATTGTTCAAAGCCGCCGCTGAAGCTGAAACCGTGCATGCTCTGAACCATGTTCAGATAACTGGCCAAGTCAAATCAACCTTGGACAATTTGGGCACCGCAATCTCAGGAGAAACTTACGAGTTCAAGAAGATGTACCCTGAATTCTTAATCACCGCGAAGCAAGAAGCGAATAAGCAAGCATCATGGAGTTTTGATGTCGCAAGCAAAGTTGAGCAAGTCCACGCCAAACTATTCCAGAAAGCCCTCGACGCCATGAAGGCGAAGAAGGATATGGAGAAAGTAGACTACTACGTTTGCAGCGTCTGCGGAAACACTGTTGAAGGTTCACCGCCAGAAAAATGCCCAGTCTGTGCTTCACCGAAGGAGAAATACTTCAAACCAGCATAGAGGTTATTCAAAATGGGTTGCTGGAAATGGTTTAACGGCGTCCTGCAGGAAGCGAACGTTACCATCACGGATAAGAACAAAGCGAAAATCGACGACGTAATCCACAAGTACATCGGTGAACAATCCAGCTACGGCAACTGCTCCGCAGACTGGAAAAAAGCACGAGTGCAAATCAAAGAAAGCTCGAAGATGAAAGCGGAACTCATCGCGAAACTCAAAGCACTCGCTTAAGCTGCGTCACACACCAAAACTTTTTCTCCTTCCCAATCACGAAACCTCTGGGCAAACTTGAACTCATAACTTTTTCCAAAAGAGGCGAAACCCGCAAAAGTGAAGTATAATCTCATGAAACAATGTTTTTTTTAGGAGGTGAATTTTTGGCAAAGAAAAAAGTTGTGAAAAAAGCTGAAGAAATCACTAAGAAAACAAAAATAGTTGTGGAAAAGGGAGCAAAGAAAGGAACTGAAGCGGCAAAAAAAACCGGAGAAACAGTGGAAAAAGCATTGGAAAAAACCGCGGAAGTCGTTGAAAAAGGTGCAAAAAAGACTGGTGAAATTGCGGAGAAAGGCGTGAAGAAAGGAACAAAAGTCGCCAAAATAGTTGAAAAACAAATAAAGGAAACCGTCAAGAAAGGAGAAGAAAAATTCAAAAAGAAAAAGTGAAGAATCCCTGTTTCATCAGCAACCCTAAAACATGGCTCATCGAAACTAAGTCAAAGCGAGGTTCAGAAAAATGAACAAGTTCCCACTCTTTTGAAAGATTTATATCCCCTTAAGCGTATGAGCCTTGTTGACCGTCTATGGTTTTAAGCAAAATCAGAAAAAGAGACGGAAGCATCGTCGATTTTGACCCCGAACGAATCAAAGACGCAGTCCACAAAGCTTTCCTCGCGGTTGAACTGGGAAACGGCGAAAGAGCTGAGACCGTAACAAACGAAGTCGTCAAACTTTTAGAACAAAAATTCCCAGAAGACATTCCATCAGTGGAAGACGCACAAGACACAGTCGTGGAAGTCCTGCAGAAAGGCTACCCGAAAGTCGCAGAAGAATATCAGGATTTCAGAAACAAAAAACAGGAACTCCGCGTTCTCCGAGAAAAAATCGGGTACGAACCCAAGCTCACCGTTAACGCGATGGAAGTCCTCAAAGCCCGATACCTCTTAAGAGACGAACAGGAAAACATCACCGAAAACCCAACCCAACTCTTCCAACGTGTAGCCAAAGCCATAGCCAAAGTAGATGCCATTTTCAGCGAGGACCAAGCACAAACCGAAGAAACCTTCTTCCAAATGATGGCAAAGCTCGAATTCATCCCCAACACACCCACACTCTTCAACGCAGGAACCCAAATCGGACAACTCTCAGCCTGCTTCGTTCTACCAGTCCAAGACTCACTCGAACACATCTTCACCACAGTCAAAAACATGGCACTCATCGAACAAACTGGTGGTGGCGTCGGCTTCGACTTCTCACAATTAAGACCGAAAGGCGACATCGTCAAATCAACCAAGGGCGTAGCCTCGGGACCAGTAAGTTTCATGCGCGTCTTCGACACCGCTACCGAAGTGATAAAAGCAGGAGGAAAACGGCGAGGCGCAATGATGGCGATACTGCGCGTGGATCATCCAGACGTAATCGAGTTCATTACTGCCAAGCAGAACCCGGCTTTTCTCTCTAACTTTAACGTATCCGTGGCTGTGACGGACGAGTTTATGCAAACACTCGCGGCAGACGTCGAATACTGGCTCATTAACCCGCGAAATAAGGAGAAGATCAAGCAACTGAAAGCTCGAGAAGTTTGGAACCTCATTGCACGTTCAGCTTGGGCAAGCGGTGATCCAGGAGTTGTATTCATCGATGAAATCAACAGGTACAATCCCACGCCTAAGGTTGGACGAATTGAGTCGACGAATCCTTGCGGCGAGCAGCCGTTGCTTCCTTATGAATCGTGCAATTTGGGGTCGATTAATTTGTCAAGGATGGTTGTGGATGAGCAAATTAGCTGGGAGAAACTGCGGGAAACCGTGCTGAATGCAGTTCATTTTCTGGATAATGTGGTGGACGCGAACGTTTACCCGTTGAAGGAGATTGCCGATATTACTCGTGCGAACAGGAAGATCGGGTTGGGCGTTGTGGGCTTCGCCGACATGCTCATTATGCTTGGAAATCCTTATGATTCGGAGGATGCGCTGAAGCTTGGCGAGCAGATAATGGCTTTCATCGAAGAGGAAGCGCACAAGAAAGACGTTGAAATCGCCAAGAAACGTGGTTCTTTCCCAAATTTTGAGGGGAGCATTTGGAAAGAAAAATACAGCGCGTTCAGAAACGCGACAGTGACCACGGTAGCACCAACTGGAACCATAAGCATAATCGCTGGATGCAGTTCGGGCATTGAGCCGTTATTCGCGGTTTCATTCATGCGGAACGTCTTGAGCGGCGCGAGACTTTTCGAGACAAACTACTTGTTCGAGCAGATTGCTAAGGAAAGAGGGTTCTACAGTGCGAAGCTTTTTGAGGAAATTGCGCGGACAGGTTCAGTGCAGAAAATTGATGGCGTGCCAGATGATGTTAAACGGTTGTTCGTGACAGCTTTGGACATTGCTCCTGTGTGGCACGTTAAGATGCAGGCTGCGTTCCAGAAAAGCACGGATAACGCGGTGAGCAAAACGGTGAATTTGCCGAACGATGCGAAAGCCGAGGATGTCATGGAGATTTATGATTTGGCTTGGAAGCTCAAGTGCAAGGGCGTCACGGTTTTCAGATATGGCAGCAAACCCGAACAGGTGTTGTATATCGGTGAGGTCAAGACGAAGGAGGGAACGTTCGTTCGGGCAGAGTCGGAGTATGCTGGGGGTTGTCCCACTCAGAATTGTCCATTTCCAGGGTGACACGAAAAATGGGTTATGTGTATTTGTATGTTGGAAGTGGCGGTGGCAAAACCGCTAACGCGTTGGGCTTAGCCTTGCGTTCCGTTGGTCACAATAAGCGTGTGGTGATTATCCAGTTTTTCAAGTGGAAGAAAGACATCGGCGAATACCTTGTTCGTGACAAGCTTGCACCTTACTATGAGATTTACCAGTTCGGAAGAGAAGCTTGGCTTGGAGAAAAAGACCAGACAGCGGAGTTTGGAGGAGAAAAATTCAACGTTGAAAGCGTCAAAGCCTACGATAAGAGGTTGGCGAAGGAAGCACTCGATTTCGCGGAAAAAATCATGCTGGAGAAGAAGCCGCACTTGCTTATTCTAGACGAGGTTGGCTTGGCGACACAGTGGAAAATGCTTGAAGTCAAAGACGTGCTTAAATTGCTGGAAAACGTACCAGACGAAACCACAGTGGTCATGACTGGACGCTTAGCGCCAAAAGAATTTGTCGAAAGAGCAGACTTCGTCAACGAAGTTCGACAAGTCAAGATGCCGAAAGACTTCATGCTAACTGAAGGAATCCAATACTAAACCAAGAGACCTTCTAGCTCTCGTTTGACTACCCTCCTCCCTTTTATAAAGCAGTTAACATGAGTAGACTACATTTCCTTTCGATTACAACATTTGAAAAGGGATGAAATCGGCGAAAAGTATTAAAAAGCTCACGTTCCTAGTTTGGATTAGTATGGCTAAGTTAAGTCGGCGTCAATTGTTGTTTTTGGTCATTGGTTTAGTTCTTTTGTTGGTTGTTTCTTTGATTGTGTTGTATCAAGCGGGCGTGTTGACGCAAGGTTCAGCACGTGTTCTTTGGCAGCGTGACCTCCAGAATTTCGCCACTGGAATAACAGCTGCCGATGGAAAAGTGTATACAATAGACATCTGGGGAAATGTAAACTGTTATGACTCCCAAAGCGGCAAATCTATTTGGAGTGGGAGTATAGGAGCATATTGGGGTGCAGGTCTCGCCGTTTCTGAAAACAATGTATACGGAGGCAAAGCTAGCGCTGAGGTCGGAGCTTTAGATAAGGTAACTGGAGAATTCCAATGGAGCTTTCAAGTGCCAGCAGGGTCGCAGTGGACTAAGAGGGCGCCTGCGGATATAACGGTTGCAGACGGTCGAGTTTTTGCAACAGCTGATGGCGTTGGCGTCCATAACGCCGTTACGGGCGAACTGCTCTGGGAATACCCAGACTACAGCAATTTGTCCGAACCGTATACATGGTGGGTGCGCGCATATCCGCTTGAGGATAATTTGGTATATGCTGAGAGCGGTGGTCCTTCTGGTGTACACACTTACAGACTTGATCCAGATAATGGAAACGTGCTTTGGCGTGTCAACGGAACGTTCTTCAGTGGTCGTCCCGTGGCTTACCAAGGGCAAGTAATAGTGCAGATTTACACTGTCGTTGAGGAGAATTACAGTCAAAAAATGGAAGTGGTTAGTTTGAATGAGTCTACTGGCTCCAGACTTTGGAGCTACGACGTGAGGGCAGAAATTTACCAACCAACCTTTACCTATGGCGATTTATTGTTTTTTGGCGCATCTGACGGCAATTTCTACGCGCTTAATTTGACGAATGGAACTCTGGAATGGAAAACTCGCGTTGACAGTCAGAACCTGCTCGGAATCGTTAACCCCGATAACAGTCTC
>DATEAU010000207.1:0-6880 GCA_035288165.1 Bathyarchaeia archaeon | reverse complement strand
CTCTCGGGCAATCTGTCCTCTGTAATTATTTTCTTCGACAATAGCGCTTGGGCTCTATGGGCTTTTGGAACCGAAAACCCCACAAGCTTGCCCGACGCCGTTTCCATTATTTCTTTCCTTTGCGTGGCTTGCGTTTCTTTTTCAGAGCAAGTTCAAAACTCTTCAAGTGTTCTTCAAGCGACTTTCTCCGCACTTCTTGTGTGATGTCTCCGCGAGTGGTCTCGATGATTCTTCGTGCAACGTCGTTTTTTCTTCTGAGTCCAGGCACAAGCATGTACGCTTCGTCCAGCGCCAACAGTTCAATGTATATTTCATCCATTGTTTCCAGGCATTTTTCGCCTTTCTCCACGTCTCCTTCACGAAGGGCGTCCAGAGCTAAACGTCGAAGTTCCCCAATCACGTCGGCTAAGCCGAGCACATAGTCAACTGACGGCACTTTGATGTCTTCAGGCGAAATGAACCCCGATTCTTCGACAAGGCTGAGGAATATGTTGGCTTCAGAGTACTCTTGAAGCACGGCGCTGAACATGCCGCCGTAAACTATCTCTGCGCATTCTTCGGCTAAGCCCTGAAGGCTTGTGATGATTTCTTTCGCGTTTTCAACCGCTTTCCTGGCTTCTCCCAGCCGCTTTTGGTGTATGAGAAGGATTGCCTGCTTGGACAGGCTCGTGGCTTTCCGCATTTTCTCATGTGCATCATCTCGCACCTTATCTTTCTCCGTCAGTTCCAGCTTCACTTTTTCCAAAACCGCCTTTAAACTTGTCATGATTCTCACAGCTTCACTTCATTAAAACGTAAACTAGTTATTTATTTTCTTCTTAAGTTCCAAATTGAATCGGCTTTTCAAGCTTGCTTAACAATACCACGCGGCTTTCAGCAGACTCATCCAAAACCTTGTATCCCGTTTTCTCTGCCAAGCGAAACGCGAAATCGTAGACTTCTTTATGGTCAGGCATGCGTTCAAAACCTAAGCGGAGGTTCGAAAAACCGATGTGCATGTACGCTTTAGCCTCGATGTACGTCGGCTTAGCTTTTTCAACGAGTTTGGCGTATTCGTCCACGTTATCCATGTTATGCCCTCTAACCAACGTGGTGCGAATCACCGTTGGGCAACGGAAGCTGTGCAGCAAGCCCAGAGTCTCGTTCATTCTTTCCCACGCATCGCCTATCTGTGGGCGGCAAACGCGACGGAACACTTCCTTGTTTGGGGCACAGACCGAAACGTAAAGTTGGGTCGGCTCCTCGCTTAGTTCAGCGAGCTTGGTTGGGATCGTTCCGTTGGTGACGAGGAAAGTTGTGAATCCCTTTTTATGGAACTCGTGAATTAAATCTCCGAGGGGTTCGTAAAGCGTCGGTTCCCCCGTCAAGCTTATGGCAACATGCTTGGGCGTTAAAGCTTCTCGGAGCTTTCGCCAATTAGTCTTCGGATTGTCTTTGTATCCGGTCAGAATTCTCTCTTGAGCCTTCAAACTCCCTTGCACGATGCTCTCTGGCGGGTCCCAGCTTGGCAGTTTCATCTCGTCCCAAGAAATCTTCAGGTCAGTGTTTTGCGCTCTCCAACAAAACAGGCACTGCTGAGTACAGTAGAAAAGCGCTGGGGTCATCTGAATGCACTGATGGCTCTTTATACCGTAAAATTTCTGCTTATAGCACGGTCTGTTGTTGACTAGGGCTTCGTAGAACCACTTGCACCTTTTGACCGCTGAATGGTTGCCAACAAGATGGTACTTGTGTTTCTTTAATGCCTGAACAAGTGTGGGTGGAATCGGGTTTTCCAAATGTTTAACATCCAGCGGGCTGTTTTCGGAACATAAAGAATGCAGACAGTATTATAAAATAGTCTCCCTAAATCATCCTTTTCATCGTTTAGCTAATTTATTGCTGTTTACATTGCGAAAATCTCGACGGCACTAGCTCGGAGAAGGGTTAGGCAAAGTTTAAAACGTTCCCTTAATAGTAAATCTTTATCACGTTGAAAAACCCCTCGATAGGAGACGTTTGCTTGACCAATAAAGCATTTGCAGCCACGCTCCTAGTGCTACTTGGCGTTTCCTTTTTGTTCATGTCTTTCCCGCCAGCTTTTGGGCAGCTTGGCATAAACATCTACACGGTAACACCAACCCAAGCTATCGCGGGAGAAGAAATCAACGTTCAAGGCACTATAGACACCTCGAACGGCGAGTACCGCCTCTACTTAGGCAACGCGCTAGTAGCAAGCAACACTTCAGAAGGCTTCTACGTCAACGCAAATTTCACAGTCCCTGAACTCCCAGGCGGCGACTACACTTTGATTCTGAGAGATGTAGCGAGAAGGATTAACGCCACCAGCACGTTCTCTATACAGACTGGCTACTTCATCAAGGCAATTAAGCCCTCTTCACCCAGCCAGTTGCAGGAAGGAAACGAAGTCGCCCTGAACGTGACAGTTACGGGCGGAAACTCAGGCACGACGTATTACGCGAACGTGACGGTTGCGCTTCCCGATCCCTTACTAACTGAGTATTCCCAAGTGGTTATACTCTCGCCATCAAGTCAGACGGGAACTGGACACACACAAATTACTTTCCCCAACAACGCGTCTCAGCCCTCTGGCTCAAACACTAACTTCACAGGAATCTACAAGGCATACTTCAATAAAACTCAAGAGTTGGCCGTTGACGAATTCTTCGTTGGGTTTACAAACGCAGCTGAATACCACAGAGATCAGTTCGTGGTTATTCGGGCGGTTGGATACCAACCAGGCCAGTCTTCAGCCTTAAAAATAGTCAATCAGGCAAGCGGCGGAACCGTATACACCGAGACCGTCACCGCCTCCAACGTAGGCACAATCAACGCTTCTTGGACTGTACCAAGCGATGCGGCAATCGGAACGTACCAGGTCACTATAACCCCTGAAGGTACACAAAAAAGCATAGTTGACACACAAACTTTCTCCGTGCCAGGATTTCCCGTGAGATTCCGCACTTTGAATTTAGCGGGCGAAATAGTGCCGCAAATATTTGTTGAGGCCACCGACCAAGCCACTGGCACGGTCTACAGTGGCACCAGCGGGAGCGATGGCCTGGCAAGCATAAATCTTGAAAAAGGAACTCACAACGTGAGCGCCTATTGGAATGACGTCAGGGTCGGTCAAATCGGCGTATCCATAACTGGCGAGAGCCAGCTCGACTTAACCAGCGAGTTAACAAACCTGAAGATAACGGTTCAAGATAAGAACGGCTTTCTAATTCCCTCCGTCACCTTAAGGATTAGCTATCGTTACACTACGACGAAGGATGGCACTTCAAGAACCGGAAGCGCCTCGGGGCAAACAGACATCGCAGGAAATTTCCACTTAAACTCTACCCTTCCCAAAATAGATTACACAATTAATGCCTCGGTCTATGGCAGAGTCTTCAACAGTGCCAACAACACTTTCAGCAACATTCCAGCCGCACCAAATTACAATGTGATAATCCTATTTCCAAGCCAAAACCTAACACTAACCATACTTGACTATAACCAAGAAGCAATTCCGAACGCGCGCTTGGCGATGGGTGAAATAACAAGCGGAATATTCTACGTAGCCTCAACAGACACTGAAGGGTCGGCAGACATGGAGGTTGCGTTTGGCGTGTACCAGTTGAGAATCTACAAAGACACTGTCTTGCTTAACGAAACCATAATTGAAGTCTTCAGCAACATCCAAACCGACATTCGCTGCATCCTCTACAACCTGCCTGTTTCTGTATTGGTTGTTGATTATTTTGGGCAACCTATTCCAAACATGAACGTCGTCTACAAGGGACCCGACGGAACAACGCGTTCAGAGACAACTCAGGCTAACGGAATAGCCATGTTTAACAACGTGATAGGTGGCGATATCCAAATAATAGCCTACCCGACTGGACTGGAGAATTATTATGAAGCGGTTAATCTTCAGGTTGATTCTTCAACAGCGGTGCAGGTTAAAATGGGAAAGTACATTCTGCTAGGCGTTTTCCTCATTGACATAAGTATGTTTGCAACTCTAGTCATAATCCTCGTGTTGGTGATTCTGTTTCTTGTCCTCGAACTTTACAGAAGACGAAAACTCAAGCCTGCTGAAGCTAAAACCAACACAAATTCGAATGCGAAGTGAAAAAGTTTATATGGCTTCCATTGTCAATAGTTTCTCGAGAAACCGTAGGGAACATTGAAATTCTAACAAATAACAATAGAGGTATGTCTATTGGCTCAAGCAAAAGCTTGTTCTCCATCATGTCCATCTTTTAAATGCGTCAATAACTCTGCGTTCAACCGCCATGATTCCGTTTGGTGCAGGTGGACCGAAGAGATGTGTAACGTAGCTAACTGCACCTACGCCGTTTGCTTAAAGAGACGTATGCTGCCTAGAGGAATCTGCGGAGAAACCGTCAAACGCGTAACCGTTGACAAGAGCCCGGAAGAAATCATGGATGAACCGATAAAGCTTCGTGGAAAGACGCTGCGAAAGATTGGAGACAGAGAACTATTCTGAGCACGGCATGAACGAACGGTCGTCGCTAGCTAATTCAACCTTTTTCTATTTCGCTTGGACACGTTTAACTACTGGTGGCTTCACTTTCTTCAGAATCCTGTAACCGCAGATAATGCACTTCGTCTCCCCACCTCGGAGTTCCAGCTCTTCAGATGGGACTCGTGCCCCACATCTCATGCATTCATAAACAATTCCTGTCTTTTCCATGTAAGCGCCTCTTTCTACAAAGAGGAAGGTTTTTTGCTTTTAAACGTTTCCAGTTACCTCCGCACAAACGAAGGATGAAGCTTGAGAAAGAGACTAAGAAAAACTTTCGCCGAGGCGTTACCAGCTAATGGTCTCGCTGGCGTTTACAATGCTTTCGACATCGTGGGCGACATTGCCATAACTAAGATACCTAGCGCCTCCATAGTTAACGTTGAGCAACTAGCGGAAGCCATAATGAACCGGCACAAGAACGTTAAGACTGTATTCGTTCAAGAAACTGGAGTGCGCGGATGCTTCCGACTGCGTGGGTTAACGCATGTTGCAGGAGAAAACCGGACATGCACTGTTCACAAGGAGTCAGGCTGCTCATTCATGGTCGATGTGGAGAAATGCTATTTTTCTCCGAGGCTGTCGGGTGAACGGATGCGTATTGCACAACTCGTACGGCGTGACGAGACAGTTGTCAACATGTTTGCAGGCGTCGGCTGCTTCTCCATAATCGTCGCCAAACATATGAACGGTGCCAAGGTTTTCTCGATAGATATCAATCCCGCGGCTGTCCAGTTCATGAGCGACAATGTCAGGCTTAACCGGGTTTACGGAAAAGTAATTCCGTTGCTGGGGGATTCTAAGGAAATCGTTGAACACAAGCTAAGATGCATCGCTGATAGAGTTCTGTTGCCGTTGCCCGAAAAAGCTATCGAGTACTTGCCCTCGGCAATTTTAGCCCTGAAACCGACTGGCGGCTGGATACATTATTTCGATTTTGAACATGCCCATAAAAGCGAAAGCCCAGTTGAAAAAAGTAAGCTGAAAGTTGCCGAAAAGCTTGACGAACTTGGCGTTGATTGGGAGTTTGGGTTTTCTCGCGTTGTTCGAAAAGTTGGTCCTAATTGGTACCAAGTGGTGTTAGATATTCAATTACCGAGGCTTCACACAAATCTTAATAACTATTCCCACTATGTTTCCATGCGTGAACTAGAATGAAAAGAAAGCTGATGGAAATCCTCGCTTGCCCCATAGACAAATATCACCCTCTTGAGCTTCACGTTTTCGAGGAAAAAGACGAAATAGTAGAAGGTGTAATCGTTTGCCCAAAATGCCTAAGGTGGTACCCGATTCGTGACGAGATTCCTGAAATGTTGCCCGACGAATTGCGGAAAGAAGCTGAAGACCTGCCTTTCCTGAAGAAATGGTCCAGCAAGATACCCGCAAAAGTTGTTTCCGAGGGAAAACCCTTCAGCCTAAAACGCAAATAACCAAACAATGTTACCTCAGCTTTATCGCCTTGTTCTTTTCCGAGGACAATAGTGCTGCCTCAGCGATTCTCAGCGCCTTAAACCCATCTTCTCCAGTAACAATTGGTTTTTGCGTTTTATTCAAAACGCAGTCTGCGAAGTGTTGAAGCTCAAGTTTTAATGGCTCTTGCCACGGATACTTCGGTTGCACGTTCTGTTTTGCCGCTTCAATCCACAATTCCTGCGTAATATAATCCAGCCTCATAATGGCTTCGCTCCCAGTCACAGTGAGCGTTCGGGTTTTGTAAGGCGTTAGCCAATTGGACTCTATAAACGCGCTTTTTCCTCCTTCATAAGTGAGCATTAGTTGAGCATAATCTTCGAATTTTCTGTGTCGCATGCTTCCAGTTTTCGCGTAAACGGCTATGGGGTCTTCGTTGTATATGTACCGCATTACGTCTATGTCGTGAATTGCAGTGTCCTTGACAACGCCCACGTCGCCTATCCTCTCGGGCCATTGGGAAACTCTTTTTGCTGTGGCGCAGACGAGTTCGCCGATTTTCTTGTTTTCAACCGCTTCTCGAATGTGTTGAACTCCGGGAATGAAACGCATCAAAAGACCGACTGTGAAGTGAAGCTTGTTTTCCTCAGCTGTCGCCAACAGTTTCTGTGCTTGTTTCGTGTTTGTCGCCATCGGCTTTTCGACAAGAACATGTTTCCCTGCCCTGAGAGCTTTGAGAGCTTCTTTGGCGAGGCTCGTGGACCAAGTGCATATGCTCACGGCTTCAATGTTCTCATTCTTCAACATTCGCGCACTACTCGTATACGCCTTCACTCCGAACTGAGCCGCCACGCTCTTAGCTCTCTCAGCATTACCGTCACAAATGGCCACAAGTTCGGTGGAGTCAAGTTCCTTGTAAACTCTGGCGTGGTTTTT
>DATEAU010000206.1:0-3464 GCA_035288165.1 Bathyarchaeia archaeon | reverse complement strand
AAGCAGTATACCTGCGTTAACTTGTTCCACGGTTTCAGCTATCGCGCGTTGAATCGTCTCTTCATCAGCAGGGTATTTTTCGCTGAGCAATACAGCTACCTCTTTGGACGATAAGCCGTTCACCATTTTTTCTTCAACGAATCCTCTCAGTTTGGCGAGCTCTTGCGCCACGTTGTAGGGCACGGGAATCTCTTCCCCAATCCAGCTGGGGATGGCGCCTGTTGGGTCGTCGACGGGCCTCACGTAAACCTTGTCTTCCGTGGTGTGGATTATCTGCCAGGGGCTGCCGCGGATGATGAATTTCGTTCCTGCCTTGCCATACTCCGCCATGAATGCTTCATCCAGTACACCTATGGAAGTGTCGGTGGATTCGTCTAGGACGAGGAACTGTTTTTCCTCAGGAATCATCGACAAATTATCAAAATAATACTCGAAAAGCGCTTTGGTTCGGGAGGGTTTCAGGACCACTTTGTCTTCGAAGCTAACCCATGCGAGCCGTGGGAAACGTCCATGCATGTACTTGAGAAGTTTCTCCACGTCCTCCATTGTCAAGTCCTCGTATGGGTAGGCGTTCCTTGCAAGCTCTAGGATTTCGCTGAATTCCAGCCGCCTAGTTTTAAGCAGCAAGCCCGCGATTTGATGAGTCAAAGCATCGAAGGGTTTAGGCGGAATCTCAACAGGCTCCAGCTCCTCCTTCAACGCCATCCGCGCAATAACCAATGCTTCAAGTGTATCGTCTGAGTCCATTCCAATGACTATGCCTTCCGCCACATGCCCGTATGTGTGCCCTGCTCTGCCCACACGCTGAATAAGCCTCGTAACTTGCCTTGGGCTCATGTACTGGATGACTAGGTCTATGCGTCCAACGTCGATGCCGAGTTCGAGGCTGCTGGTGGCGATTAAGCCTTTGAGGTCGCCGCTTTTCAAACCCTTCTCCGCTGCGATTCGAGAAGGCTTAGCTAGGCTGCCGTGGTGTATGCTGACGGGAAAGTCTACGTCCCACACTTTTATTCTGCTCGCCAGCACCTCGCTGATGGAGCGAGTGTTCGTAAAAAGAAGCACTGATTTGTACTTGGTCATGTAATCGCGGATTATCCGTAGCCTCGCCGCCACCTCAGGATGAGTGTAAAGTTTTCCCGCTAGCCGCACGTCTTCTTCCGTAGGCTTTGGAAACAGAATCTTCAACTTGACCAGTTTGGCGACGGGAACGCGAATGATTTCTACTGAACGTTTGTCGCCTACGAGGAACTGCGCTACCTTGTCGGGGCTGCCGATGGTGGCGGATAAGCCTATCATCTGGAAGTCTTTGCCAATGAGGGTTCTGATTCTCTCCAGCGCTAGCGACATCTGGCTTCCCCGTTTGCTGTCTGCGAGTTCGTGCACTTCGTCGATTATCACCCATCGGAGGCTTTGGAGATGTTGGCGCAGCAGCCAGCCTGATAGTATGGCTTGCAACGTTTCAGGCGTGGTTATCAGAATGTCTGGCGGGCTACGTGATTGGCGCGTGCGCTCCTTCAATTCAGTGTCGCCGTGCCGGACTGCGAGCTTGATGTCCAGGTTGTTGCACCACCACTCCATTCTCTCCAGCATGTCCCTGTTCAAAGCGCGCAACGGTGTAATGTAGAGAACTTTTATTCCAGGCGTCTTCGGGGCTTGAAGCAACATGCTCAACACAGGAAGGAATGCTGCTTCGGTTTTTCCCGTGGCTGTAGGCGAAATTAACAGGACATTTTTGCCTTCAAGAATCTTGGGGATGGTTTTCTCCTGAGGCTCCGTGGGTTTAGGGAATCCTTTCTGTTCAACGAGCCTTCGAACTGGCTTCACAAGCAACTCAAAAACGTTCTCAGACGATTGCTGCAAACAACTGAACCCCAGATGACGACAGAATTAAGCAGAAACCCAACGTAAAAGCATTTTGGAGCATGTCCTAAGATTAAGGGGTTCGAAATCTAACGAAAAGAATGTCAAGGGAGGAGGGGTGTATCGTCAGAGGACAAGTATCCAATTTTGGAGGAGTTGTTTTAGTGAATTATAGTTTGGAATTTGTTCAGCTTTTTGCATGCATTCTGCCAATACTTTCCTTTAACAAGTGGAAACGGTTTCATCGAAGTTTTACATAGAAATGTCAAAAAGACGAGCTTGAACTGCATTTTTCTATTCGAATACAATGGAAAGTTATTTATCCATCATCCTATGACACCATGGAACACGTAGCATTATGGAGGAAGTTGAATGGCGAAATGTCCAAAATGTGGAACTGAAGTCTCAAAGCCGAAGAAGACATGGAAGATGGCTGGAAGACCAGATAAAGCAGGAAAACGAATGCAGCTTGAAATCGGGCTTTACGAATGCCCGAAATGCCACGCCGTTTTCCGTGAAGTGCTAAGCAAGAAGAAGATCTAAATTCACAGCCACAAGCAATACTAACAGTCTCAGTCGATTCACGATAACCTATTATCCTCCCTCGTTTTTCTCTTTTCCGAATCGGTAACTTTTAAAACAAAGGACGCCTACTCAGTAGGAAAGTCTTCATTCAATGGAAGGCAACTGATTGACGACCGTCACCAAATATAAACTTCTCAAGAAAGCTTGGAAGAACGAGTACGTTCAAACCGCCATAGTCATAGGCTTAATCGTACTAATCGTTTTCGGCTTCTGGTACGGCTCCCAACTCGTACTAAACACACAGTATCCCGTATTAGCAGTCGTAAGCGGAAGCATGGACATCCCCTATGACGGTGCCTGCGATGGATGGACACACAGCTTTGAAAGGACCCTTCACATCGGAGACCTAATAATCGTTCAAGGCGTGAACCCAGCAGACCTTAACGCAGATTACCCCAATAGCGACATAATCGTCTTTAAAGACCCACGCGACACAACCGATCCTGACCTCATCGTCCACCGAATAGTATCCAAACAAGAAATAAACGGCAAACTTTACTTCTGGACAAAAGGCGACGGAAATAGCGACAAAAAATGGCCAACACCATCATCAGAATTCAGAGATTCAGACTATGATCCGTGGGCAATTCCGCCTGCACCAGGTGTCTCCGAAGACTCCGTCGTAGGCAAGGTAATTATGCGCGTTCCTCTAGTGGGACACATTGTCCTTTTCATGCGTAACTCCACCGGCATCTTAATAGTCGTCGCAATAGCTGCAATACTAATAATTCTAGAGTTCATAATTCCTCTTTTCAGAAAGAAACCGGCAGCCGCTTCAACCGAACCGCAGAAAACTGAACCTCTCTGAGGCTACAGATGTATTTATAAACATAACCTACCAGTGGCGAAATCTCCCGCGCACAATTCTCTCTTTTTCTTTTGGGTCTCGCATTTCAGTTTGTGCTACTCTTTTTTGTCGGCTTAATACGAGGAATACAGAACTCTGGAGGCTACCCTATGACCAGAGTCCGAAACAGCACCTTCAGGGAAACCAGTGAAACAGTTATCGATGACAATGA
>DATEAU010000205.1:0-5813 GCA_035288165.1 Bathyarchaeia archaeon | reverse complement strand
GCTGCTGTCGATTACGTCGGCTTTGATCATGTCGCTTTCAATCGCCAGCTTGTGGGCAATCGATGCGGCTGCTGGACAGTGCGGGCACGTTAAGGTGACGAAAACCTGAATGTGCACTGGTGATTTGACGTCTGCAAGAATTGTTTTGGTTTTATCTGAAAGGTCAGTTTTGCCATTTGAAACGCCGATTACGGCTGAGATTAGGGTTTGCAGCTCGTAGCCGTAGGGTATCCCGTAGATGCGTACGCCGTAGTCTTTCTTGCCGATTATCGCCAAGGCTGGTATCTTGTCGATTCCGAGTTCTTTGGCTTTGTCGGCGTTTGCCACGAAATCGTAGACTTCAACCTTGATTTTGTCGTTTAAGGTTGCCAGCTCCTGCACTAGCTGTCTGGTGTCTGAGCAGAACCTGCATTCGACTTCTTGCGTGAACATCACGATTCTCACGGGATCTTCCAGCTTCGTGCTGAAATCGGTTTTGAGAAGTTCTTTTTTGTCGTCAGGAATCAAACTCAAATTTTGTTGCCTCCAATAACAAAGATATGACTTTCTTCTGTTGAATAGGTTTGGTTTCTCCCATATTATCTTTATGAGTCCAAATCCCAGTTTTGCCGTTTAACAACGCTAACGAGCGCATGACTTCCGTTTCAGACGAAATCCATATTAGTATCACGACAGAAAGTTTTTGTTAACTCGAAAAGAGGCGAGAGATTTTGGTAAAACTTTATGCAAATGCCCAGTTAATTCAAGACTACAAAATCGCCCTCGACGACGGCAGGGCACACGGATTAATCGTGGACTTGGCTTCAGACAAAAGCGAAGGGTTTGGTCCGACAAGCCTTGAATTGTGCGTGATGAGCCACGCAGGCTGCTACGCCACAATTTTTGCTTTGACAGCGGTGAAAATGCGGATTCCCCTGAAAGGCTTGGGGGTTAAAGTTGTGGCTGTGAAAACGGATGCGGCAGGCACAATAACTGAAGAAACCTTCGACATCTTGGTTGAGACTGATGCGCCAGAGGACCGAGTTAATAGATGCCATGAGCTGACGCTGAAGTGTCCTGTTGGAATAATTTTTGAGAAAGCAGGCATCAAAACGACTTACAATTTGAAAAGGATGGAAAAGAATGAGTAAAGTTACCCTCGCAGAAAACATCTACTGGGTAGGCGCCGTCGACTGGAACATCAGAGACTTCCACGGATACACCACGCGCAGAGGAACCACCTACAACGCTTACCTGATTCTGGACGACAAAATCGCGCTGATTGACACGGTGAGGCACACTTTCTCCAACGACCTTCTCAGAAACGTCTGCGACATCATAAGCCCCGAGAAAGTGGATTACATCATCGTGAACCACGTAGAAATGGACCACTCAAGCGCGCTTCCACTGGTTAAAGAGCACATGAAAAACGCAACTGTCATTGCTTCGGAGAAGGGCAAAGACGCTATAATCCAACATTATGGCGACCACTTCAAAATTGAAACGGTGAAAACAGGCGACGAGTTGAAACTGGGAAATAGAACACTGAAGTTTGTTGAAGCCACAATGCTTCACTGGCCTGACAGCATGTTCACGTATGTTTTGCCTGACAAGATTTTGATGCCGAACGACGCTTTCGGACAGCACCTCGCCACAAGTCAACGGTTTGACGACGAAGTGGACGAGCACGTGTTGATGGAGGAAGCTGCGAAGTATTACGCCAACATTTTGATGCTTTTCGGTCCGCTGATAACGCGGAAAATCGAGGAAGTCACCAAGCTAGGCGTTGCACCCGTAATGATTGCTCCAAGCCACGGGATAATCTGGCGGTCGAACCCCGCGAAAATCGTCAACGCATACTTAGACTGGAGCGTGTGCAAAGCCAAAAAGAAAATCGCGATAGTGTACGATACGATGTGGGGCAGCACCGACAAAATGGCGAGAGCCATAGCCGACGGCGCAGTCAGCCAAGGAGTCGACGTCAAAATCTTGAAACTGCGAGCCGCAGACCTCACGGATATCGTTACGGAAATCTTGGACTCCAAAGCTGTCATAGTCGGTTCGCCAACGCTAAACAACCAGATGTTCCCAACGTTAAGTTGGTTCCTCACGTACATCACGGGCTTAAAGCCGAAGGATAAGGTTTGGAGTTTCTTCGGGTCGTACGGTTGGGGAGGCGGCGCAGTGAGAGGCATGACGGAGATGGCGCGGAAAGCAGGCTTTGAAGTTCACGAACCCGGAATAGAAGTGAAGTACATTCCGAAGGTGGAGGATTTGAAGAAATGCTTTGAGCTGGGCAAGCAAATCGCAGCCGAATTCAAAGCCTAAAGCCTTCAATTTTCTAATTTTTGAAACTGAAATTCATAGCTGTTTGAAGCCAACAAAGTTATATCTTTCGACAACTTAATGCATCTTTGTTTACGTGCTTTTGGGAAGGGCTGTTATGAGAAAACTTTTTGTTCTAGTCTTTCTCTGTTCGCTCCTACTAGTCCAATTTTACGGATTAACAACTTCAAATGTTACTGCCGAATCCAACACGGATGACTGGCCAATGTTTCGTCATGATCCAGCTCACACGGGCTACTCAACCGGCACCGCTTCACAATCTCCCGCTAGGACATGGAACTACACAACGACAAACCAAATCTTTTACTCTCCTGCTATCGCTGAAGGCTACGTCTACATAAAGGATACTTCAAGTGTAATCTCTCTTAACGCATCAACAGGATCCATAGTATGGAAATCAACGTATTCATCAAGTGAATCGATTTCGTCTCCCGCAATCGTCGATGGCTATGTTTACGCGGGTGGCTATTTTTACACCGGCCCCGGATCTGAAAGTGGCGATATTTACGCCCTTAACGCGTCCACGGGCGACAAGATATGGAGTTACCTAACAGAAGATTTCGTCTTATCTTCTCCTGCGGTTGTTGGCGGTGTGGTATACGTAGGCTCCTCCGATCATAACGTCTACGCCCTTAACGCTTATACAGGCACCAAAATGTGGAACTTCACGACGAAAGGCTCTGTAACGTCTTCTCCCACTGTTGTTGATGGCTGTGTTTATGTGGGATCGGGTGACAGTCAGGAGGACATGGGGGCTTCTGGGGAAATAAGCGACAGCAACGTTTATTGTCTTAACGCTTCATCCGGCATTAAACTATGGAATTATACGACTGGAAGCTTTGTCTATTCTTCTCCCGCAGTTGCTAAGGGCTACGTATACTTTGGGTCTGACGACGGCAATGTCTACGCCCTTAATGCTTCAACAGGCGACAAAATATGGAGCTACCCAACAGGACCTAACTATGCAATTGTAAGATCTTCTCCAGCTGTTGTTGGCGGCATAGTTTACGTAGGGTCTTATGACGGTAACGTTTATGCCCTTAATGCCTCAATGGGGATCAAAATATGGAGCTTTAAAACGGGCGGTTCGGTGCATTCTTCTCCTGCTGTTGCTGATGGCGTAGTCTACGTAGGCTCTTACGACCGTAACGTTTATGCTCTTAATGCTTCAACGGGTGTTAAAATAGGGAATTTCACAACTGAAGACAGCGTAAGGTCTTCTCCTGCAGTCGTTGACGACGTGGTTTACGTAGGTTCTGGCCACACGTTTTTTGCTTTGGGCACTTCGTCTTTCAAGCTTGCCCCTCCACCAGCATCAAATCTTTTTCCTGACTATCTTCTAACGATAATTGTGATCGTGGTTGTGCTAGTCGTGGTTCTGTTAGTTGTGTTGCTCGTTTACCTCAAAAGGCGAAAGGTGGCGAACCAGCCTCGTACGAATAATAAGTCATAAGCGCAAAACTTATTTCTCGCCTTAAGTATGAAAGTTATACTGGTCGGAAAAATATGGGGCAAGAAGAAACCGAGATTGCAGTCGTGGGAACAAAAGGACAAATCGTTATTCCGCAAAAACTCAGAAGAGAGTTGCAGATAACTTCGAAAACCAAACTTGCCATTTACAGAAAAGATGACAAACTCGTACTAGCAAAACTCAACGTTCCCCCGCTTGGCGAAGAGCTTAAGGAACTGTTCAGAAAAATCGACGAACAGAACAAAGGCAAGAAAAAACTCACAGAAAAAGAGATTCTGGAAGAAATTCAGGCATACAGACGCGAGCAGAAAACCAAACAAGGCACTTAAGTGCTCCTATGTTGCCTGCTTCATAAAAGGGAAGACAAGTCCCTCACGAGAGTATTAAAGGTCACTTATTTTCAGTTCGGATTCTTTGGGACATGTTGATTTGATTGTTGAAATAAGTTGTTATGAGAAATCGTAGGCAGCATGGTTCAGGCTTTTTCCGCCTTCAGCAGTAACCTGAATCGTATCCTCGAACTTCACTCCGCCAACCGTCTTCACCGGCAGAATCGAGTGCCCGATTGCAAGCGTCCAGTCCGCGGCAATCTCGAGTTCCACGTGACCGAAGTAGTGGCTTGGATGCGGCCATTCCTCGAACTCTAACCCGACGCCGTGAACGGGTCCAGGAATCCACTGTGCGCCGTAACCTTTGGCGGTGAATGCTTCCGTAAATGCTTTGGTTACTTGACCTACTTTCCAGCCTGGCTTGATTTGTTGAATTATGGCTTGCTGAATCTGCATGTACAATTCTATGAGTTGGCGTTGTTCAGGTGAAGCTTGACCGCACACAACCGTTCTCGCGCAGTCTGAGGCATACATATCCACGACAGGATGCACATCTATCACGACAAGGTCGCCTTTCTCTATCTTGCGCCGTGAAGTTCCACCGTGAAGGTAAATACTGCGAGGTCCAGAATCCACGAAAGTGCTTGAGCCGTAGCGCATACATCCAGCTTTGCGCATCGCATACTCGGCTTCTGCCCCAACGTCGATTTCAGTCGCTCCTGGCTTGACTGCGGCTATTGCGGCTTCGATGCCCTTGTCCGCGGCTTCGGCTGCGCGTTTCATGGCTGCCAACTCGTCCGGGGTTTTCACGTAGCGGAGCGGCATGAGAACCTCCTCATTTTCGATAACCGTCATCTTCGGGTTTGACCTGAGGAACTTGTACACGAGGAAGCCAGGGTTACTGTGAGCGCAGAAGCCCACTTTCTTCTCCGCAACGCAATGCTGTTTTACTAGCTGAAAAAAGTTCTGCATGAGCTGCGCAGGAGTCCGCCAACCTCGAACATCCTCGATGCCTGATGCTTTTCTTGCTGGTTCGACTTCTTCGTCGAAAACAATTATGGTCGGCTCGCCCTGTTGCGGAAGGAATAGTCGTGCTACGTTTCGGACGTCGCCCGTGAGATAATAATAGTTCTCTTTACTAGTGACCTGCAACGCGGCAACGTCTTTCTCCTTCATTAAAGCTTGGGCTCTCTTGCGACGACTCTCAAAAGGCTCCATCGAAACATCCTCAACAGAAACTGTACTGAAGAAGCATAAATCAGTTTAGCCAACGACGCCTGCGATTAGGAGATTATCCGTAAGCCCTGAGGTAGAGGTCGGCTGCCACAAACACCTTGTCGTCAGACACCACTGGCGGAAGAATATAGTGGTCGAAATGCTGATTGCTAAGCACGTTGCCTGTTGATGCGCTGAAAATCCAAAGGGCGTAGTTTTCGGTCAAAAACACCGTGTCCTTGTTGACGACTAAACCGACAGGTGTGTCGTAAAAGACTCCGCTGTCCTCTATTTGCCTCATCCAAATTATGTCGCCAGTTGCCAAGTCAAGACTGTAAACTATTCCAGTCAATCGATCGTGTTTGTCTGCGCTCGTAGTTCCAAGTGGTTCCGTAACCGTGAAAGAATAAAACACTCTCGCGTTTTGAGGGTCAACCTGAATGGGAAACACCTTGAGACTGTTATCGGGGTTA
>DATEAU010000204.1:0-8364 GCA_035288165.1 Bathyarchaeia archaeon | reverse complement strand
TATTCTTCGGTGTTTTGTCCACGCCACGCAAAAACATTAATGCCCTCATCGGCTAGTGCCGCAGCGACGTCGTCTTGTGTTGAAAGCGGGTTAGAACCGCACAATGCTACTTTGGCGCCTCCTGCGACAAGCGTTTCAACTAGGACGGCTGTTTCTTTGGTTACGTGGAGACATGCACCTAAAGTTAAGCCTTTCAGCGGTTTTTCTTTGCTGAACCTTGTTTTTATTTGGTTAAGAACGGGCATGTGATTCGAAGCCCACTCGATCTGTAAGTGACCTTGTGGTGCTAGAGATTTGTCTTTGACTTGGAATTTGTCCATTTTGCATTCCTTCTTTTAGGAAGATTGCGGACTTGCTATTTAGTTTTGCCTTAAATCCTCCGTACACCTTCGAATACCCCTACTGCAATTCTGATGCCAATTCGTCGCCCACGAGTTATCATCGCAAGAGTTTTCTTTGTTGGAAAAGTTTAATTATTGAATTGCCTGAACCTAAGTTCGAGGATTGTGAATGAGGGAAACTTTCGCCAAGTTTATCACTTCTGAATTAGGGTCGAATACTCTGCTGATTACATGCGGGCTTCCGGGAACTTGGAAAACAGAAACCGCAGAAGAGATCTCGAAAATCAAGGGGTACTCCATTCTCCGGAGCGATCTGATTCGATTGGAGGTTCTCAAGAACGAGGACGTATTCGACGCGAAAGTTGCTGGGAACATGAGCAAACGATTGTCGGTTTATGACGAAGTGTTCCGTAGAGCAGATGATATGGCGGGAAAAAGCAAAAATGGCGTTATCTTGGATGCCACCTTCGTCACTCAGGAACTGCGGAGGTGTGCCGCTGAAATCGCCGCAAAGCACAACATGACTTTCGCTATTCTTCAAACCAGCTGTCCCCAAGAAGTGTCGGTTGCTAGAATTGAGAAAAGAACCAAGGAGAAGTATGAGTCAAACGCGCTGAACGTGGAAGCATACATTGCTAACAAGAAAAAGTTCGAACCTGTCGACGTGGACGACTTGAAAAAGCGAAATCCGCAACTCAAAATAGTGCATTTAACAGTTGATACCTGCCATGATTCCCCAGCCGACTGGTACGTGATCAGGATAGAGAAAAAGTAGCGGGAAACCGTTTCAACATGATAATAGACTTACACATTCATTCCAGAAGTTCTGACGGCGCCTTGACCGTTGAACAAATCTTCAAGGAAGCCAAAAAAAGAAATATTGGTTTAATGTCGATTACCGATCACGATTCGATTGGATGCCAAGAAATAGCTGCGGATTTGGCGAGTTCAGCTGGAATACGTTATGTTTCTGGCGTTGAACTCAACGTAACCTTCTTGCATCCTAGATACCGTGAGGGTAAACCTATTTCGTTGGATTTCTTGGGCTACAAATTCGACCCGAAGAGTAGCGAGTTGAGGGACAAACTTCAGCAAATGGCGAATTACCGAGAGGAACGTGCAGCAAAGATTCTAAAAAATCTTAATGCCGAATTTGAAAAGGAAGGACTTGAGAAACTGACGAAAGAAAATTTTAAGGAAATTCAGGCTTCCGTTGATGGCACGCTTGGGAGACCCCACATCGCCGACTATTTGGTGAAGAAAGGGATTGTCAAAACCAGACAGGAGGCTTTCGACAAGTACCTAGTGAAATGTGATGTACCGAAGTTTCCTCTTTATCTTGAGGAGGCGTCGAGGCTGGTGAGGAGTGCTGGCGGAAAGCTGGTGTTTGCGCACCCGAATGATCCTCATGGAACTTCGCTTGTAGCTCTGACCAAGTCACTGCCTGAACAGACGGCTATAGTCGAGGAGTCAATGTTATCGTTCATTGATGGCGTGGAGTGTTGGCATTCCAGAAATGACGCGCAAACAACAGCGCATTATGTTGCGTTTGCGAAAGAGCATGGATTGATTTTGACTGGGGGAAGCGACTGCCATCAAAAACCAATAATCATGGGTACAGTTGAAACTCCTGAATACGTGGCTGAACAGTTTTGACTTAAAGGTTTTTTGCGTAGCAGGAAGCTAGTTTGAAATACTCGGCTGCCTCATTTGTCGCCGCGCTTTTTTCGCCTTCGTTAATGCTTGGGTCGTTAAGTTTGAAGCTGATGACTTTTCCTCTCACGTACGCTCGGTAACATTTGTAGAATGCTAGAAGGGCTCTTACCCCTTGGTCGCCAGAATACTCGATGTATTTTTCAGCTAAAAAGTTTGATAGGTCGTTTCGTTCTTTGAAGTCTAAATCCATTGCTAAGAAAGCCAAGTCTGAGGCAACGTCGGAATACCTGAATCTGTCATTGAACTCTATCGCGTCGAAAATGTAGACTCGGTCGGCGACAAAGATGTTGCCCGAATGTATGTCGCCGTGGCAGTCTCTGATTCTGCCTTCTGCTATTCTTTTCTCGAAAACAGAGGAATATCGCACTATGAAATCTCTGATCCTTTCACGGACTAAATCGAAGTCTTCTTTGGTTATTGTTTTGCCCACGAACTCTTCAGTCTGATCAAAATTCTCTTTCCAATTTGTATCTATCATGGCTAATGAGCCGAACTCGCTTATTTTCGCGTTTGTTTCGGCTTTTGAATGGAAATTAGCGATGATTCTAGCTATTCTATCAATAAGGTTATTGTCGACTTCGTTTCTTTCGAAAAGCTTGCTCAGCATTTGCTCCTGAGGCAGTCTTCTCATTTTCACTGCGTATTCAACCGTCTCTCCTTCGCCTTTTATCTTGATCGAGTCTGCTTTGTTGATGGGAACAACTTCGAGGTACAGTTCTTCGCATAATCGTTTGTTAAGCTGTAACTCTCTTTCACAGAAGAAACGTCTTTTTTCGAGGGTTGTGAAATCTACAAAGCCGAAATCCACCGCCTTCTTTACTTTGTAGGCGAAATTCTTGGTTAGAAAGACGAAGGATATGTGAGTTTGGACGAGTTCAATTTTGCCCGGGTCTTCTTCGTAAGCTTCAGGCTTCATTAAAGCTTCCACGACTTGCTTTTGAGTCAGCATAGTTTGGACCTGCTTTCGTTAAGGCGTACTGTGTTTTCTGGTTTTGAGAGAACTCCAGCGCGGAATATAGGATTATCTGTGCAGACCAGCACTATTCTAAAAACGCCTAGCCGTTTTCTGACATATTCCGACGTCGGAATCAATGTATAAATACTAATTTGAAGTGAATGTGGTTTGGTGGGTAACGTGAATATTGAGACTCTCGACGACCTGAAAAAAGCGCTCAAAGCGTTTGGTTATTCCAAAAAAGCAATTACCGAGATTCTGAAATGGTACACTCTTCCATAACGTGCCTTTTTAGACTCCCTTCTTCTCTGTAAACAATCTACTTTTCCTTCGCATAAAATTGGCAAAAGTGTAACTTTTCTATCCGTAATTCGCAAATACCGTTTTACCCTTCTTTTGAAGTTTCATCTATAAGAAGAGGGAGGGACCCATCCTCTCTGCACACAGATTCTTCTCGCTTCGCAATGCCATTTTCGTCAAAAAATATATAACACGCCAACTCAGTATGAAGTAGAACGTTTGGAGGTTCAAAGCTTGGGTATCTTGGGAAGAGACAAACTGAGAGAATTAATCGACAATTACAAGTGCATTTACCCACACGATTACACGCTCCTCGACGGAGACGGCTACATCCTAACAGTCAAAGAGGAAACAACCGTGCAGTACTTGGAACACAAGAACTTGGTTTCTCACGAGGTCGTTTTTACGCCACCAAATTTTGTGGCGCATTTAACTGCCAAGAGCAAGTACGGCAGAATGGGCTTATCCTTCTTGAACGCCGCCAAAATTCATAGCGGCTTCGTCGGACGTATCGTGCTTGAAGTCGTAAACCTAAGCAACGATCGCAAACCACTCGTCATAAAACACGGTGACCCGTTTATGCACACGGAGTTCATTACCCGCGATGGCGCACCCTCACCCTACATGGGTGAATTCCAATTCCAATTCCTAACCGACGAAGAAGTCCGCATGTACATCCCCATCCTGAAACAGATTTTCCCCAACTACGAAGAACTCGCCAAGATCTGGTTCAAAAACAAAAGATTGCAAGCCTAAGCTATTTATGGAAGATGTGAATTTCCCGACCGACTTTATGCCTCTCAGCAACGTCCCATAGCGACCGCGTTTCGACCAGTTTCTGGATTGCTGCGTTTTCTCCAGCGAAAAACTCTTTGGGGAACGGATACACTCTCCTGAAGCCAATTTCCTCCGCTTTCTCTTCAAGAGGCATCCTGACTGGTTTTCCTGAACGCGTTTTAAAGTAAGGAGTAACAAGCACCAACCGCCCGCCGCTCGCGAGCACCTTGTACGCCTCTGTGAGGAAACCGAAAAATAATGGCTTAAGCTTCTCAACTATCTTCAACGCATAAGGCGCGGTTGGAACATCACGAAGCGCTGGACCCAAGTCAGGCTCCGTAACAACGCCATCAACCTTTTGACCTATCTTCCTCGCCATGCATAGTGCGTCTCCGCGTAAAACCCTGAATTCCGACGCCTTCAGCGCATATTCATTCGTGAGCCATTCAAGATTCTCCTTTGCAGCGTCAACGCACCACTGGTTCAAATCCATGCCTAGCACATTTGCCTTAGCCAGCAACGCCTCCTGAAGAATCGTTCCAACCCCACAGAACGGATCAAGCAATACCTTTCCGGGAGTGCAGAAAGACAGGTTCACCATAATCCTCGCCAACCGCGGCGGCATGGCAAAAATCTTGCGCTGCCTCGGTTTGCCGATGTCCCGTTTTTGGAACTCGAACGGATTATGCACCCCAGTGGTAACTGCAAGCCATGTTTGCTGTTTCCCCATGCAGAACAAGGCTTCGGCTTTGTTCTCCACCATATTCTTCTTCAATACCTCAACATGCGTCAACTGCGGGCATTGCCTATCCTTCGCGAAGCCCATAAAGCCAGCCTTCACGCCATGTTCACGCAATTCCCGCTTAATTGTGCTTCCCACGAAGCGCTGAACCATTCTGGAAACTGGGCGCAAAGCCTCGTCGGAGTTGTACACGCTAACTCCGAAGGTGTATTTGCCCGAGGCTTTCTCCAACATGCCATCGATTAGGCTGTTTGTCGCAATTTCTTCTTTGATTCGCGTTTTGTTTTCTTTGCTTTCCCTGAGAAATGCTTCTGTCAGCAAACCTGTCGAAAAATTCTTAGTGACGTTTCCAATCTTTATGATGCCGCCAAAATCTGCTATGTCCAGGACTTCCGCATATTCATAGATGTCCACAGTAAAGAATTCTCTTGAGAACGCAATAATCTCAAACTTCACTCGTCTAGCTTCAAGAAAAGAGACAAGCTCCGCTAATGATAATTTCCAGTTTTTTCCTGGAATAAACACGTCAGTTCCACAAGTCTGGTTAGACATCTTTATGCTTAAGGAATCAGACTGAATATATAAGCGCGCGTAACAGCATCAATGATCCTGGTTCGTCTCATTTAATCAAAACCTCGGGAGACGAAGTTGCACATCGTTTAAATAGCGCTTAATCTGTAACCTAAACAAAAGGGATAAGCATGCATGCTCGCAATTATGGACCTGTAAAAGGTCAAGCTTACACGAGGAAAAAGTATGCTAAGGGTTTCCCACCTCCAAAAATCGTAAAATTCACTATGGGAGATACCAAAGCAACTTTTGAAATCGAAGCCAAACTCATTGCATTAAAAAGAATCCAGATACGCCACAGCGCACTAGAAGCCGCCCGAGTGGCCACAAACCGCATTCTAATTGACAAGCTGATTAACGATTACCTCATGCTGGTCCTTCCTTATCCTCATATGATTCTTCGAGAAAACAAGATGATTTTCGGAGCTCATGCCGACCGACTGCAACAAGGCATGCGAAGATCTTTCGGTAAACCAATCGGTACAGCAGCCCGAATCGAACCAGGTCAGACGCTAATGATCGTTCGAGTCAAAGCCAGCGCGTTAGAAACGGCTAAAGAATCTTTGAAACGCGGAAGCGCCAAACTTCCAGTCCCGTGCAGAATAACCGTCGAAAAAATTCAATCTCCCGACGTAAACGCTGAGACGGAGACGGAGACGGCTTGAGCGCAAAAAAAGACTTGGTTTTGTGGTTTGAAACTCTAAGAAACACTGATGTTCCCATTGTTGGAGGGAAAAACTCCAGCCTCGGCGAAATGATTAACGCTGGAATGCCTGTTCCTCCAGGATTCGCCGTGACGGCTTATTCGTATGAAAAATTTATTGAAGAAACCCGAATTGCTGAGAAGATTTATCGGCTAATTAAAGAAACCGTCACCGACCCGAACGATCCAAAGCAGTACGATACTGCGTCAAAGAAAATTCGTGAACTAATCGAAAAGTCCTCAATGCCTAAAGACGTTGAGACCCAAGTCAGGTCCGCCTACAAGGAATTGTGCAAGAGGCTTAACCTTAAAGACGCTTTTGTCGCTGTACGGTCAAGCGCCACCGCGGAAGACTTACCAGACGCTTCTTTTGCTGGGCAACAAGAAACTTTCTTGAACGTCAAGGGCGCCGAAGACCTTTTAGATAAAGTTGTTAAGTGTTGGTCGAGTCTTTTTACTCCTCGCGCCATTTTCTACCGAAACGAGAAAGGTTTCGCTCATGAGAAAGTATTCATAAGTGTTGGGGTTCAGAAAATGGTGAACTCCCGAGCCGCAGGAGTCATGTTCACAATAAACCCTGTAACAGGCGACAATGATGAAATCGTTATTGAAGGCAATTATGGCTTGGGCGAATCAGTCGTTTCAGGCGTCGTGAACCCGGATACCTTTGTCGTTGACAAGAAGACGATGAAGATCGCTTCGCGGCGAATAGCCAAAAAAACGATTCAGTACCTTCGTGATCCAAAGACTGGCAAAACGATTCATTTGGATGTTCCTGAGGATAAACAAAAAGTAACATGCCTCAATGATGAAGAGGTTATGAAGCTTGGTGAGCTGGCTAAGCTAATTGAGCGGCATTATGGCAAACCCATGGACATAGAATGGGCAATCGATAAAGACTTATCTTTTCCAAAAAACATGTTCCTGGTTCAAGCTCGTCCCGAAACAGTATGGAGTGCAAAACCGATGGAAACCCCAGCAGGAATTGAAGAAGGAAGGAATAAAGAAGAACTCAAAGTCGTCGTAAAAGGATTAGCTGCCGGAAAGAGAGGCTACGGTATAGGCATAGCAAAAATTGCCTTAAGTCCCGACGAAGCATCAAAAGTGATGACCAAAGGAGACGTCCTCGTTACAGACATGACTAATCCTGATTTCGTTCCGTACATGAAAATCGCCAGCGCAATAGTCACCGACAAAGGCGGCGTAACTTCTCACGCGGCAATCGTGAGCCGTGAGCTTGCCATTCCCTGCATTGTTGGAACAGAAACAGCCACGAAGGTCATGGAGACGGGAAAACAGTACACGGTTGACTCCAGAAACGGCATAGTTTACGAAGGCGTCTTGGCCGACGCCGCAAAACCATCCGCTTCAAAGGGTACTTCTGCTGGAGGAATTCATGTAATCGAGTCTGTACCTGTGACAGCTACGAAAATTTACATGAATTTGGGTGTTCCCGAGAAAATAGCTGATTACAAGGATTTGCCCTTCGAAGGCATCGGACTTATGCGCACCGAATTCATCTTAGCAAGCTACATAGGCGAGCACCCAATGCACTTCGTTGACACAGGCGAAAGCCAGAAATTCGTGGACAAATTGGCAGACGGCATCGCCATAGTTGCCCGCGAAATCCAACCTCGACCTGTAGTTGTACGTTTAAGCGACTTCAAAACCAACGAGTACAGAGAACTGAAAGGCGGCGAAAAATATGAAATCGTCGAAGAAAACCCAATGCTGGGTTGGAGAGGATGCAGCCGATACATAAGCAAGTGGTACCAGGCAGCTTTCAGGCTTGAATGCCAAGCCATAAAGAAATGCCGCACGGAATGGGGCCTGAAAAACATTTACGTCATGCTTCCAATGGTTCGCACAGTATGGGAAGCGAAAAAATGTCTTGAAATCATGAAGGAAGAAGGCTTAGAAAGAAACCGCGACTTCAAAGTGTGGTTCATGGCTGAAACACCCTCAATTGCCATTCTAGCCGACGAGTTCTCCAAACTTGTCGACGGGTTCTCCATAGGCTCAAACGACATGACACAGGGCATCCTTATGATTGACCGAGACTCAGAACGCTTGGGTCAGATGGGCTACTTCGATGAGCGAGACCCTGCCGTAAAAAGGATAATAGCACACCTTATCAAAGTAGCACACGAGAATGGCTGTACCGTTTCGATTTGCGGTGAAGGGCCGTCAAACCTGCCCGACTTCGCAGAGTTCCGCGTCCGCGTTGGAATTGATAGCATATCCGTAAACAACGATGCCC
>DATEAU010000203.1:0-2641 GCA_035288165.1 Bathyarchaeia archaeon | reverse complement strand
CGTCTGGAACGTTCGAGACTCGAGGACGGTGGGTCAAGACTTAACTTGAGATATACTGCCATGTCTTGAGAAAATTTGTTGTTGGTTGGAAAAATTTTAATCCCAAACTCACCCAAAATGTTAGATTCTTATCATGGCAACGACAGTGGTATGAGCTTCTTCGATTCCAGATACGGCGCAATGAATAGCGCGGACTACCTGTTCAAGGTCTACGTTGTTTTTTGCTCGCACTGGAACTATTAAATCGCAGGGTCCGAATACAAAGTCGGCGGAGATAACTTGGGGAAGTTTCAGAAGTGTTTTCTGTGCCATTTCCACGTCTCGAGGCTGAACATTCAGGAACATGAATGCAAATGGGGTTTCCATATATGTTGGACCTTCCATCACCACGATGTATGTCGTTGTCTTCGCGATGAGTTTTTCTTCGGCGCCGACCATTCGAACAGGGTTAAACCATTTTTTCACAAACTCGTCTAAACTATTGAATCCCTCAAATTTGACTAGCACGTCGATTGGACCGTAAAGCAGAAAAATGTCTCCTATGGGAATATTCATCGCAGTAAGCTCCTCGAGGACCTTATTGTAGCAGCCACCCTTACAAGTTAAACCCATATACGCTCTCATAAATTATCAACAGCAACATATTGTCAATGTTTGCGTAAAAGATTTTCTATGGCTAGTAGACTCAAGGTGCTGAAGAATCCTAATTGACATCACGCGTATAATCCTTAGAAGGAGTTGGGCTTCACTTAACTGCGCGCGCTACTTGAGAGCATACTGTCATATCTTGAGAAAATTACTAAATAGTTTGGGAAATGCTATTCTATAATTCTGAAATCTTATAAGTCAATATACGATAACTTAAGAGGCAGCGGTTAAAGAGCAATGGTTGTGCCATTTAGCGAAAACGTTTTGCTCTGCGAGAAAAACAGAGGTAACTTCAGTCTCGAATTGGTTGCAAGATTTGTTGAAAATAGCCCTGTCAAGTACATAATTCGGATAACCACGCCTGATGGCGTCATTGCCGATTATATAAGTAGTCTTGAAGGATTCAAGAATGTGGGAGAATTGTTGGTTGCACTGCATTCTTTTGCTGAAGAAAAACTCTACCCTACTGACACTGAAAAGCTGCGTGAAGTCTTAACAGCTGACAGCATCAAAAGTTTTGCCCAGCTCAAGAAATCCGGGAAGTTTATAAAATAGCCTTGTCTTGCGAAAGTACTATTTTCTAAAAGACTTCTCATATATTCTTCTCCTAGGCTTGAAACGTCACCATCCAAAAGCGGAATTGGAGTACCGATTGGAGCATTAGTTGGGTTATGAAGAATGAATAGTACTGCTGAAACCGTACCATTACGAGAATAACATTTACAATTGCAAGAGACTTAGTTTTCACACATACTCACGATAATGAAATCGGGCTGTTCTCGATAAAGATCTTCCATTTTCGGTGAAGAAAAGTTTGGAATTGGTTTCCAACTACTTTTGTAGACATGGTCGACATACCGAGTAGTAAACGTAAATAAGGCACGTAGATTTCCTAAAAGATTGGACGATGAAGAAATCGAGGTACGAAGACGCAATTGCGGATGATATCTTTTTCCGCTACCGAGTCCATTCCAAGAACAGTTAACGATTCGTGGGCTTCAACCAACTCACACGTATTAGCAAATAATGGAAACCAAAAAGGTTGGAAATCAGAAAACTAGGAATTGTAAAAAGAAAACGGAAGCTGAGCTGTTCTTTTAGTGGTCTCGGGAACCTGTTAAATATGCCCATGCGCTTACGAGCACAACCGTCAGGCAGGCACCAGCAAATCCTGAGATCATGAAGCTTGTGAGACCGCCGAGTGCTGGTAAAATTGCTATCAGCCATGGAATCACGAAAACTGCCGTTACTTGAGCTATCACTCCAGCCATGAACCCTAAGACAGCCACAACCCCGAACACTTTAAATCTATCATTCATTTCTTTCACCTTTTTGTTTTAGCATTGATTCCAAGCTTCTTTTTAGTCTAACTTACATGTTTTTGTCTAATACGCGAACAGCCATCACGATGCCTTTAATTATCTAATTAAAGCTAAAAACAGAATTTGCCCCCACGTATAGCTCCACATATATACAGGCATAATTTGACCATATTAACAATGTATAAGACAGTTCAACGCAGTCTTTGTTTTTCGGAGGTAAATAACTTGTCAGAAAGATTCGCTAAAAAATGGGAAACTAGGAGAGAAGAAACGCCGTTCACAAACCGCATCAAAGACGCTGTAAAACCACCAGGTCCACTAAAGCCAAGACTAGACTTCGCCGTTAGACGCATTGAGCTGCAGGTGCAAAAACTTGATCAAGCCACAGAACGTTTCAGTCAGCGTGACAAAGCAATCTTTGCAAGAATAGTTGACGCTTACACAAAACATGACACATCACGCGCCAACGTCTTCGCAAACGAGCTATCCGAAGTCCGCAAGATGGAACGCTTAATCATTAACGCAGGGCTTGCGCTGGAACAGATAGTGTTGAGGTTACGCACAGTATCCGAACTCGGAGATGTCGTTTCCACATTAGGACCAGCTGTAGGCGTTCTAAGATCCGCCAAAGCAGGACTTGTAAGCGTTTTCCCCGAAGCAGAGAACGAACT
>DATEAU010000202.1:0-7822 GCA_035288165.1 Bathyarchaeia archaeon | reverse complement strand
TGCCTGTTGCTTCAAGATAGGTTTTGAAGTTTACAATGATGATGGGCGTTTGAAGTTTCGTGTTCAAAGTGGCTTTCACCGCGATAAGGGTTAACGCAAAGCATTAATATCATTTGCCTCTGAAGGAAGCTACTTATCTCGATACTTGGCGCCTGCTGTAGTCCTCCACTCGGAGGAGTCTCCCGCCCTTCCTTCTAAAAAGGACCTGAAAAGTATTTTCTTACGAATATAATGCAATTCGTTTTGCGGCAAAGCTTTGGAAAAAGATTCAGTTGTCTTAATTATCTATTTTTTTCGAGACTCGGGTTTTTACAGCAACATCTTTTTTCGCAACGTCTGTTACGTCTTCCATGAGCATTCCGACCAGTTGCCCGTTTTTCACAACGGCCATTCGTGAAGCTCCTTTCTCCCGCATCGTTTTCAAGGCGCTTGTCACTGATTCGCCTTCGTCAAGCGTCATCAGCGGCGTGTAATCGAGGTCTTTCGTAAGGGTTTTGGCTGGGTCTTTCTGGCTTTCCACGATTTCTCTGAGAAGTTCTCTGTCGGTTATTAATCCGATGGGCTTACGGTTTTCCGTTATCAGGACTGAGTCAACGTTGTTTTTTAACATTAAATCTACTAAACTGGAAACGTTTTCGACGTTTGCCACTTCGACCGTGGGCAGTTTCATGCCTGGCTGCGCGGTTATTTGAGAAATTTCCATGCCTCTCTTCCAAGCGTCGGTCAGCATTTCGCTTACTTTTTCTATTGACTTTGGATCGTTAGTGTAGAAGGTGTCGCCCATGTAGAAAAGTGCTTCACTCGTCCAGTCGTTAACGGGCGGCGACTTGAACATGAAGAGGTTTTTACCATCCACGAGCAGCATGGTTAAAAAGTTGATTGGGACGTGCTTTATTTCGTATTTGTTGGCGAGTTTCTTGGCGGCTTCAAGATTATCCAAGTCTAGCGGCGCCATGAAACGGCTTTTGACTCCTTTTTTCAAGTGTTTAGCGAATAAGTCGCTTTCTGCGATGTTGATTATTCCCTGCGACGACGTGATAGCGATGACGTCTTCTTGGGCTGAATCAAGAACCTTCGTGACTTTCGCCAGCGCTTCTTCTGGGTCTTTTATGACGATTGTTTCGCCCGCAGGTATCCCCGTTCTTAACTCGTCTATTCTTTGCGTGGCATCCACCGCGGTTTGCCACATTTGGACGAAGAAGCCTTTCAGGATGGAGATGAACATTTTATCGTTTATCCATAAACCCTCGTCCTCGAGCTTGAGCATGGAAGGTTCATCGCCTGAGACTGCGTAGAGGATGGCTTCCTCGTCGTCTTTTATGAGGAAACGGGGAAAAAGCTTCGAGTGCAAGTTCATGTGTCGACATTCAATGTCAGCTTTTCCCGAGGAGAACCTCTTGTCCATCCGCTCGATAACCTTGAGGTTTTCAGGCAAAATCTCCGTGATAATCCTCAACTGAGTTGCAACCGAGTCGAACACGCCTGCAAGATCCTCTTGGACTAAACCGTGTCCCGTCGTCAGAACCGAGACGGCTTTCTGGGATTCTTTAACCATGCTGAGCATTTTCAAGTGAATTTTCTTTTTTCCTGTAATAATGGAGAATTTGGCGACGGTGTATTCGGATTCGGGTGCGCTGACCTCTCGCCACGAAGATAGCAGTTTTTCTTTTTCTTGGCTGAGGCTTTCAACTTCGCTTTTTCTGGATTCAATAAACGAGTCTAAGAGGGTTTCGAATGGGATGACGGTGAATCGTGTGGGTCTCTCTATGGTTGCTTCTATGAAGCCTTTTTCCTGCAGCTTCCTAAATGTGCGATATGCTTGAACACGTTCCATTTTGAGTCTTTTGGCAGCGAAGCTGGTTGATTGGGCTCCGCTTTTGGCGAGAAACATGTAGATTTGTATTTCTCTTTTTGACAAGCCTAGGGCTTGGAGAAACTTCGTTACTTCTTTTTCGCTCAAACTCCATAGCCCCCCGCAAAACACTCGTTAATCTTTGAATCTTATTTTGGTAATTCTAAATATAAAACGGTTCCTGTTAAAACCATGAAGTTCGGCTCGCTTTGTTTGTAAAATACTCGCAATAGCCTTTTCTTGTCGAAAGGGGAAGAGGAAATATGTGTCGGGTTAGGGCATAGACAAAAATCTTTAAACGCATGTTCAACACAAAAGTTAGAGGAAAACTTCTGCCCGGCGTCAGCACAAAACTGGGGAAAACCTTAACATTAGGAGTGAAGTTAATGGGTTAACCAAGTTCTCGGCAGAATCAACAAGCAACAAAGGTGCATGGGAATGGAAAAGTCAAAGAAGTCAATTCTCGTAATAGATGACGATAAATCAATACTCCGAACTTTTACTCGGATTCTTCAGAAAGCGGGGTACAATGTTGATGTGGCGGAGACTGGAAAGGAAGCCATTGAAAAAGCAGAAAAAACCAAGTACGACTTGTCGCTCGTTGATGTGAGGCTGCCTGACATGGATGGCACTGACCTGCTGATTAAGTTGAAGGAATCTATGCGGGGCACGGTGAAGATTGTGATTACGGGTTTTCCCTCCTTGGAAGTGGGCGTCAAAGCTCTTGATGCGGGCGCGGATGCTTATTTGGTTAAGCCAGTTAAGCCTGAAGAATTGCTTATGCTTATTGACGAAAAACTGAAGTGAAGAACACAATCGCGCCTGGAAAGTTTGCTGTCCTTCGGAGTATGGTTGTAAACGAGCAACTACAACATCATAATCCATGGGCACCGAAGGAAATGTCTTTGGAATATTCCATGACGATCGCTCAGCAAATAGATACGTGAAAAACTCATGAAAAAGAAAATACTCATTATTTCTTCAAGTCTTATCTTAATTTTAAGTCTAATCGCCCTCTTTCTTTCCTGGCGAAGCTTTGACGGCTCGGGACAGACGCAGAACGAATACTCAGTGGCAGTTGCTTTCCCAAACTTGACCTTCAACTTCCCAGTCGGAATCATCAGCGCTGGTGACGGCACGAATAGGCTTTTCGTTTTTGAGCAGCAGGGAACGATTCGCGTTTTTGAAAACTCCGTGAATACGGCGACCAGCAAGGTTTTCCTCGACATAGCTGACCGCGTGCTTTTTGGGGGGGAACAAGGACTGCTTGGCTTGGCTTTCCACCCGAACTACAGAAATAACGGTTACTTCTACGTCGATTACGTAGCGGATAATCCGCGAAGAACCATAATCGCAAGATACACTGTCAACGCGAATGACCCTGACCAAGCTGACCGCAATAGCGAGCTTATTCTGTTAGAAGTAAGTCAGCCTTTCACGAACCATAAGGGAGGGCAACTTGCACTCGGACCAGACGGCTACTTGTACATCGGCTTGGGAGATGGCGGTTCATCAGGCGACCCGTTTGGCAATGGTCAGAACAGGTCGGCATTGCTGGGTAAAATCTTGCGCATTGACGTGAATTCGCCTTCGGCTGGAAGAAACTATGGCATTCCTGTTGATAATCCGTTCGCAGGAAATATTCTTGGATACAGGGAAGAAATCTACGCATACGGCTTTCGCAACCCGTGGCGTTTCAGCTTCGACTCGTCCACAGGAACTCTGTGGGTTGCCGACGTAGGTCAGAGCCAACGGGAAGAAATCGACATTGTTGAAAAAGGCAAGAACTACGGCTGGAATATTATGGAAGGAAGCCTAACTTACTCAAGCGGCAGCCAAGCAGGGCTCGAATTGCCCGTTTGGGAGTACGGGCGCGACCAAGGGGTTGCCATAATCGGCGGCTACGTTTACCGCGGCTCAACTTCGATAGGGCTTACTGGCGCTTACATTTACGGGGATTATGGTTCAGGAAAGATCTGGGCACTCACGCTGAGTGGGACAGGAACGCCAACGAATACACTTCTAAACGATACGAGCCTCGCCATCTCCTCCTTCGGGTTGGACAGCAATAATGAGCTTTACATCTGCGCCTTCGACGGAAAAATCTACAAACTAAACGAGACGGTTATTCCAGAGTTTTCATCGCTGGTTGCTTTCGCAGTTTTGCTTTTCGCAACACTATTGACAGCGATATTCTACAAGAAACGAGTTCGTCATTTCTCGACTTGAGCTTAACGCGAAGCTAAATAATCCTTAACCATGTCGTTGTGCACAAACGCTAAATTCTCAGGAACATCCTCGAAGCTGAACAGCTGAATTTCCTGAATCTCGCCCTGCTGCCGCTTCATTTCGCCGCCCACGACTTTCACGAGAAAACACGCAGGGTAATAATCATATTCGACTCCGTCTTGGATGCCCTGCTCATGGTACTCGCCGATTTTCCTCACGACTGTAACGTCGAGCCCTGTTTCTTCTTTCACTTCGCGGACGATGGTTTGCTCCACCGCTTCGCTCGGTTCGGCTCTTCCGCCTGGCAAAGCCCAGTAACCCTTGAACGGCACCGTATCTCTTTTGATTAGCAAAATCATCTGCGGCGGGAACTCAATTATGGCTGTGGCAGTTCTGCCAGAATATTTCTTCATTTTTGGCATTCCCTTCATACTGTTATTTTCTTTATTCGACCAATAATTATCGTTACCGCGAAAATAGCGATGCCTGAAAAAACCACCAAAGGTCCAGGCGGAACATCAGAGAAATAACCTGTCAACAGCACTCCAGAAAAGGCACTTATCACCCCAAAAATAGCGCTTAACAAAGTGTACCTAAACATGTTCGAACTCAAGTTTCTTGCGGCAATCGCAGGAACAATGACCAGAAAACCGACCAGGAGGGTTCCGACTATTTTGATGCCCACCGCCACAACTATTGAGACAAGAAATAGGTACAGCAGGTTGGTTTTGGCGACATCTATGCCCTTTGAGATTGCTAAATCTTCAGAAATCATGGCTAAAACTAGCTTCTTGTAAATGACTCGCGTCAACAGAACCGCTACTACAGAAATCACTGCGGCGACTACGGCGTCCAAGATGACGACGTCGGCTATACTGCCGAACAAAGCTTCAACCAATTCTATTTCAGGAATGATTATAATGCCCACCGCCAACGCTAGCGTAAATGACGCGCCCACCAAAGCTTCAAATGAGATTTTCGTTATCCTTTGGACATACCAGATTATGACCGCTGAAACGAATAGAAAAGCAAAACCGCCAATGAAGGGATTAAAATTTAAGAGATATCCTATTGCGATTCCAGGCAGCGCAACATGTGACAGTGCGTCGCCGACAAGAGCCATCTTCTCCAGCACCATCAACGAACCCAGGTAACCAGCCGAGATTCCCACGAAAATCGAGATTAACAGGCTGAGGATTAATGTTTCGAACAGGTTTAGCCCTCCGATTTCAAAGTTTCCACGCAGATGGGTTCGCCATAGATTGCCTGCTGCGTAGCCATGCTAGCTATCTCTTCTGACCTGCCAAAAAACGTGACACACTTATTCAACGCGAGCAGATAATCCGAGTATTCTTGCACGATGTGAATGTCATGCGTAATCAGGAGTATAGTAATTTTTCTGTCTCTTTTAATGCCGTTGAGCATTAGGAATATGGGTTCCTCGCTGCCAACGTCCACACCCGTCGTCGGCTCATCCAGAAGCAGAACACTGGGATCATCAATAAGCGCCCAAGCTATGAGCACTCGCCTTAACTCGCCTCCAGAAAGCACCCCCAACCGTTTATCCAACACTTTTTTGTTGTTAAGTTTCACTAAGCTGAGCGCAGCCACGGGGTCGCACTTGCTTTTTCCAATCGAGAGAAACTCCCGCACCGAAATGGGAATGTCGCTGACGGCTACGTTTTGAGGCACATAACCAATCTTAACCTTCTCAGCCCATTCCACCTTGCCCTCATACGGTATCAGATTGAGCAGAACCCGGAACAACACGGATTTGCCCGCGCCATTCGGACCAAGAATTGCCAACGTCGTTCCCTTCTTTACGGTAAAGTTAATGTTGTCCAATATTGGCTGATTCTGCAATTTCGCGTTCAAACCTGAAACATTCAATATTTGCTCTTCAGTTGCTAACATGTTCATTCGTTCCCCTCTCGGCTCCTGAAAACAACCATCGTTGAGTGAGATAAGCCTTTTGAATCCGCTCAGCATCATTTTAGGAAGACTTCTTTTGAAAATATTTCTTTGCATGGGAGATGGCAAGTTATTTAAGATGAGCATAACGATAACGTGCTAACTTGAATGGAGATGGTAATTTGGATAAAACTAGAGTGACAACTAGACTGTTTGTCGTTCGACTTTTCATCGCGATTCTGGTGTCAGCAGCACTTTCGGCTGGAATTTCCGTGCTGTTAACATCGTCTTCTCAAGGGCTGAAGGGAGAAAAGGGCGACACTGTACCTCAAGGAACAAAAGGAGATACTGGCACAACGGGAGCCACAGGAGCGACCGGACCTCAGGGACCAGCCGGCGCAACGGGTGCTACTGGACCTGCAGGGGCGACAGGATCAACAGGAGCTCAATGACCGCAAGGCGCAAAAGGAGCGACAAGACCTATTGGTCCTCAGGACCTTACCTGCCTGACTATGACAGCGGATGGGTGAATATCGCTGACAAGCGTGGGCAACGTTAATCCGTTTCCTTAACGGTCAGCGTGTTTCTTTCTTAAGGCTCTTGCTACATCGCCCGAATCATAAAATGGAAGAGTTGAATTACGCCACATTGGCGAACATTGGAAAAGATGTTAATTTACTTCTTAACCAGTTTGCCATTCTTCCCAGGCACAAAAACCGCGCACGCCACTGTTGTCGTCCAAAGTCCGTTCTTGTCACCGGTCGCCGACTGTGTAATGTTTGCCGTCTTGATAATGGTTCCACTCGTTTTGAAAAGCTGCTTCCGTTCGTCCCAAGCGGTTTCAGGGTCAAATTGGATACCCATGGTCGTCGCCAGCATCGTAGCCGCCAAATCCTCCGAATAGTCCCCTGCCTTATCGTCCGTTTGTCCATACGTGTGATGCTCAGACAGGTATCCATACTGGTTCTTGCCTGAGGGAATCGCCACGCCGATAGACGACACGATTAGCCTGTGCGGCTCGTTGGTGGCATTGCGCGCTAAAACCACGAAAGTTATTTCTCCGGGCTGAACCATCTTCAAACCTTTCTCTCTCGGAACCTGCACGCATCCAGGAGGCACAATGCTTGAAACGTTGACCAAATTGCAGAACTGGATTCCAGCGTCTCTCAGCGCCAACTCAAAGCTCTGGAGCTGTTCTTTGTGTTTGCCGACGCCTTTCGTTAAGAAGAAATATTTAGGTATCATTTTTGGTATCGGACAAAGGAATGCAGAATGCATTTATTAGGCTTTTGTTTCAGAAGTAGTGATTGCTCTTCAGTGAAAGAGAGATTGTCAGTTTATTTCGGTAGGAGATTCAACCGTGAAATCCAGGCGAAGCGTATTCAAAGACGAGGCCAAACTTGACATAAACTACGTTCCCAGCCGCCTGCCTCACAGAGAAAAAGAACACCGCCTGATGATGGAATTCTTCGATTTCCTCCTGCGTTTTCCAGAGCGCATGGCTCAACGAGTTATCATAACAGGGGATGTAGGCACGGGAAAAACCGCCCTTGCGCAACGTTTCGGCGCTGACATAACCCTGGAAGCCAACAAGCGGGGCGCGCACCTTCGTTACGTGCATGTTAACTGTCGGGAATACCGCGGAAGCCTATTCCTCATCCTGCAGTATGCAGTGGCAGTTTTTCGTCCGAACTTCCCGAAGCGCGGGTACTCAGCCGAAGAACTGCTCAGCACTCTCATGCAGTGCTTGGACGAAGAGAACGCGTTCGTGATTCTAGCATTAGACGAGTTCGACAGCCTCGTTGAACGCGAAGGCTCCGAAGCCATTTA
>DATEAU010000201.1:0-6659 GCA_035288165.1 Bathyarchaeia archaeon | reverse complement strand
CCCGTGCGACTCGTTACAGCTTTCAGGACTTGTTGCATGGCGTCTACTAATTCGTCCCGCGGCGGCTCATTAGCTAAGGCTCGCAGCCGTTCTTCGGGCTTTCTCGCTTCAGCAATGTCCCTTTTATGCACGCCGACGATTCTTCTTCCAAGCATCTCATGGTGAACGGTGTACTGCGGGTATTTGCTTAATATGAATTTCCAGCCCTCATCGTCGTAAAACTTGTAGAAAACCCCGTCTCCGCCCGTTCTCGGGGCGCGTGGGTCGGTCGACTTGAAAAGCCTCTCGGAAGCATACTCAGCGTCGCAAAAGTAAGCATCCGCTGGATGAGAATAACCGAACACTCGGAAAATGAAGCCTTCCTTTGTGACGATTGCGTCGCGGTCCCTGAGATTCAAACTGGCCAAATGTACTCTTCCTCTGAAGTGGCTGTCCCGACCACCACTTGATAGAACGCCTTGCCTTCCGTAATGGGTTCGACGCGCTCCAGGACGCCTGCAACCTTTATTTTGCTGCCTTCTCGGGCGATGTTGCGGTAGCAGCCGATATTGGAGACAACGCGGTCGGGAACTTTGTCGAACGGGAGTTCCGAAGCCGAATCCATGGGTTTATAGCCGCTTATTCTGTACGTGGCTGGTCGGAACATGGTTTCGTTGTCGCCTGCGACGGTGCACTGGAATCTTAAGGGAGCTATAGGCGTGTAGCGATACATGCCGTATTCGTTTTTTGTTTCCATGACTTGGCGTGTAGCGTTGAACATCCAAATCTTGCCTTTATATCGCCCCTGAAACCGTCTTGAAGCTTCCAGGCGGTTGCCAGCAAAATAGCTCAGCTTTCCCATGTTAACCAACTCGGCGATCGCCTGCTCAACGATGCGGAAGTTTTCTGACCCGTAAACGACGAAGTCTATGTCTGACTCGGGCGCATGCATGTTTAACGCGATGGAGCCGTGTATACCGAAATCCGCTAACCCGACACCTGACTGTTTAGAAATCAGGTTAAGGAGGTCCAATGCCATTTGTTGTATTTCGTCAGGCTTCTTTACTTTCTGAAGCTTGGTCAAGCATTCGCGGGGAACGTAAACCGCTTCGATGGAGCATAAGGGAGCGCTGATTAGCTCCTTGCCCCTGAATGGGCAATAGTAAATGTAATCGGGGAAATTCTTCCTGAACGTTTCGATGAATGTTTGATAATTCCGTGCCGTGTAAAGTTTCTCCGCGCGAAAAAGTCGCGTCTCCCCGTACTTCCAGGTTCTCGTCAGCATGTCAACGTTGAAGAGCGCCTTTAACTCGGCTGGAATGTATTTGAGAAACGCGAACACCCGCCCTTCTGGATGCTCATACCCGAAAGTGTTGAATATGAAACCTTCCCTCGTGACGAACGTATCCCCGTCAGCGCGGTGCCAGTTGGTTAATGAAACCGTTTTTTTCACCGCGATAGTGATTTAGCTGAAGACTAAAAAAGCTATTGCACACATCAAATTGTCGTAATTATTTCTCTTTAAGTTATGGAGGGAGTCGACTGCTCCGAGCACTAGCTCTGCGTTTAACAGCGAACTAGTAAGCATAATTTTAAAAGTTAAACTCTGTCTAATTTCAGAGAAGGGAAGTGCATTGACGGAAAAGTTACATCCTTATGTAGTTTTTCTTCCAACCGAGGAAAAAGATAAGACGCTAAGCGCTATCTTCGGTTCCAAGGCTGCTGTGGATTTACTGCGTTTCTCTCTTAAGCAAGGCGTCTCCAAGAACATTTACCAAAAAGACCTTTACAAGAAAATCAACTACTCCAACAAAACGATTATTATGAACCTGAAAGCTTTGACGAAATTGGGCGTTTTGAATGAGGATATGGAGAAGAATGAGCGTGAAGGCAGAATCATCTGGGTCAAAGCCTACCAACTCACGGATGCTGGGAAATGGTTCGCGCTTTTGCTCGCTGAAGAAAAAGAGCTAACGGAACAGGAGAAAGCCGAAATTCTGCAAAGCCTTTTCCGCACTTACGTAAAAATGGTCAAGGGTTTAGCTGAGGAAATCGGCATCAACAAAAAGGCGTTGGAAGAAATCTTCAGGGAAGAAATGAAGTAATGGTGCAAGCCCGAATGAGAATCAGAGTAGTCGCAATCGTCGGAACCAAGAAATCGGGAAAAACAACCACCACAGAAAACCTCATCCGCGAACTCACAAAAAGAGGCTACAAAACCGCAACCATCAAACACGTCCCCGAACCCGACTTCACCATCGACACGCTAGGAAAAGACACTTGGCGACACGCCCAATCAGGAGCAAAAACCATCGTCAGCGCCGCAGCCAACAAAATCGCCACCATAGAAAAAATCCCGTTGGAAACAGTATCGCTTGATACATTGATAAGAAAATGCAAAGGCAACGACATCGTATTCATCGAAGGCTTAAAGAAAAAAGTTGCGAAGAGAAGAAGCATACCCAAAATCGTGGTCGCCAAAACCATGGACGAAGCCGTAAACGCCCTAGAAGTATACAAACCTGTCCTCGCATTCAGCGGACCGTACAACACTGAAAACTTGAACTTCGAAATCCCCTATGCAGACGCCTTGCAGAACCCGGAGAAACTGGCAGACATAGTGGAGAACAAACTCCTGAGAGAGTAGTCATTTGCCCTTGCATTTTCAGACGAGTGAAAGTTAATTACGCATCAAACGATTTAGTACTGAAGGCGCTCAAACGTGAAGGTCATCGAGAAAAACTTGAACCAAGGCTTCGTCAAAGTCGTTCCAGACTCACAGGATGACCTATGGCACCTATACAACGTCATCTATAAGGGTGACGAAGTTTACGCCTACAGCTCACGTGCGATTAAGTCGGACACGGATTATTCACGTCCCAAAAGCGGCGAACGCATGTCAGCGTTCATGGGCGTTAAGGTTGAATCTGTAGGCTGGGACAAGTTCCTCGGGAAACTGCGGGTTCACGGGCTAATTTGTCACGCTCCCGACATCATCCCCGAAGGCGCGCATCACACATTGAATATTGCTTTGAACCAGCCTGTCACGATCGTGAAGAAGGAATGGCCCAAGCACCTTCTCGACCGATTAAGCAAAGCCAGCGAAACGGAGAAGCCAATGCTAATTGTGTCCATCGATGACGAAGGCTTCGCAATCGCAGAAACAAAGCAGTACGGCGTGGAAATCAAAGTCGAAGAACGCATGAAGCTCCCTGGAAAACTTGAAGCAGAAAAAAGAGTAAACGCCACCAAAGAATACTTCAACCGCGTGCTAAAAAGCCTAAGCCAACTGTGGACGCCGAAACATTCGCCAATAGTCATTGTTGGTGCGGGCTTCGTGAAAAACGACTTCGCAAAATACTTGTCGGACGAAGCTGGCGAAATGGGCAAGTCACTTGTCGATGTGAAGAGCGTTAACAATGGGGGTACAGCAGGAATCAACGAAGCATTGCGGTCAGGCGTTTTGCTGAAAGCAGCCCATCAATTGCGGGTCGTGGACGAGACCGAAGTCATTGAGGAAGTCATGAAGCGCTTGGGAAAAGGCGAAGGCACAGTCACGTATGGGCTTACAGAAGTGGAAAGCGCGGTTAACATCGGAGCGGTTGAAAAGTTAATTATGGCAGATTCACTGCTACGTGATGCCGAGGATGAACAGCGAATACATTTGGAGAAGCTCATGCACGAAGTAGAACGACGAAACGGCAGCATAACCGTAATCAGCACAGAAAACGAGGCGGGCGCTAAGCTTTTGGGCTTAGGAGGAATTGCCGGGTTACTCAGGTTTTCCTTAAAATATTAATTTTTTCGGGTCGGCTTAAATAAAAATTTGTGTGTATGTTTTGGGACAACAGTTTTAAACCAAGTAGAAGTAACATATTAATGGGGATAAATGTTGAGCGAGATACTAACGCCTTTAGTTTATCAGATTGGTTTAGGTGGCATTGGCGGCTTTATAGCTGGCTTAATCCTTAAGAAATTAACAAAACTCTTCATCATTGTGGTTGGCATTATCGTAGCCATCTTGCTTTACCTCGGTATAAGTGACGTGATAAACATCAATTATGGGGATCTCTGGACCGCGATTGGTAATGCAATTGGCGTCGTTGGTGGAGCTGCGTCTTGGCTTGTCGGGTTAATTTCAATTCTCCCCTTCGTTGGAAGTTTCGCTGCTGGCTTTGTGCTTGGGTTCATGATTGGTTAGCGAAATTGTTTAAATCCGTGGAACTCTTAAACCCTCTTCACATCGGAGCGGTTAAGACTTGAAACGGTTTCCACCTGAAGAGTATGCGCTTCCCTTCTTCAAGAAGGAAGGATTCGTGAGAAAGCAGTGCCCGAATTGCGGAGAATATTTTTGGACGCAGAACCATGAACAAGAAACCTGCGGGGAATCCACTTCTGAAGAGTGCGCTTTCTACGATTTCTTAGGCAACCCGCCCACAAACAGAAGTTACAGTCTTCCTGAAATGCGGGAGCAGTTCCTCTCGTTTTTTGAGAAAAACGGTCACGCACGGATAAAGCCTTATCCAGTTGTTGCGCGGTGGAGAAGCGACATCTACCTGACACACGCAAGCATCATTGATTTTCAGCCCTACGTCACTGAGGGCATCGCGCCGCCGCCCGCAACCCCGCTCGTAATCGCGCAGCCTTGCATTCGTTTGGTGGACATCTCCAACACGGGACCCACATTTGGCAGGCACTTAACGATTTTCGAGATGGGCGGTCACCACGCGTTCAACTATCCTGAGAAAGAGGTTTACTGGAAAGACCAGACAGTTCGCTACCATCACGAGTTCGTTACTAACGTCCTGGGCGTAAAATCAGAGGCTGTTACCTACAAGGAAGACGTTTGGGTGGGCGGCGGCAACGCTGGTCCAGACGTGGAGTGCATCATCGGAGGGTTAGAGGTGGGCACGCTCGTTTTCATGCAGTACAAAGTGGTTAACGACGAGTTCGTGAAGCTGCCGATACGAACTGTGGACACGGGGTACGGTTTGGATCGTTTCGCTTGGCTTTCTCAAGGGGTGCCTAGCTGCTTCCATGCCATCTACGGCGACTTGCTGGCCAAGGTTTCCACGATGGCTGGGCTGACGAATATTGACAACGATTTTCTCCGCAATGTTGGAAAATATTCTGGTTTGGTCAGTGTGGACAAAACAGCTAATAGGCTGGATGCTCGACGCCGCGTAGCCAAACTCGTTGGCATGGACTTAACGGATCTGGACAAGCGGCTGGCGCCGATTGAAAGCGCTTTCGCCGTCGCTGACCACACGAAGTGCTTGAGCTTCATGCTTTCAGAAGGCATTGTCCCTTCAAACATCCACGAAGGCTACTTAGCGAGACTTCTTTTCCGCAGAGTCTACCGCTTAATGCGAAGCTTGAACATGAAGCCTGACCAGCTATATGATATAGTGAATATGCAGGTGAATTACTGGTCAAAAGACTACCCACATCTGCAAACGATGCGGAACGAAATCGTGGAAATGCTGAAGGTCGAAGCGGAAAAATTCCAGGACACCCTAAAACGCGGCGAGGGCATGGTCAAACGTCTCATCAACTCGCTGAAGGAACAAAAAGGCGAACCAGTTGAAGGCGCAATTCTCATTCAGGATGACAAACTTTCGGAGTTGTACGATTCCCATGGTCTTCCTCCCGAAATTGTCAAGGAAGTTGCAGAAGCAGAACACGTCAAAGTCACGATTCCTGAGAACTTTTACGCTCTCGTCGCCAAGAGGCACATGCAAGCAAACAAACCCGCTGAAGAAGAGGAAACCAAAGCAGAGCATTCACTTGAAGCAGCTGTGGCGACGTTGCCGCCGACCGAGCAGATGTACTACGATGATGCATACGTCAAAGAGTTCGACGCCAAAGTCCTGGAAATAGTCAACGGCGAGTATGTCGTTTTAGATAGGACTTGCTTTTACCCTGAGGGTGGTGGGCAACCTGCGGATCACGGATTCCTCGTTTTTCACGAATTAACAGCCGAAGTAGTTGAAGTGCTGAAAATCGGCAGAGTAATCGCGCACAAGATTGTAGGGTCGCTGCCAACTGAAGGATCCTTAGTCAGGGGTATTCTTGATTGGAACAGGCGGTATGCGCTTATGAAAGCACACACGGCAACTCACTTGATTAACGGTGCCGCGCGTCGGGTTTTAGGCGAACATGTTTGGCAGCATGGGACCCAGAAGGGCTTGGAGAGTTCTCGGTTGGACATTTCTCATTATCGACGGTTAACGCCTGAGGAAGTGCACAAGATTGAAGAATTAGCGAATCAAGCTGTCCAAGCTAACATGCGTGTGGAAACGTCGTGGATGCCCAGGAACGAGGCGGAATCGCGGTACGGCTTCAGGCTCTATCAGGGCGGAGCGGTTCCAGGCAAGGACATTCGAGTCGTGAAGACGGGGGATTGGGATGTTGAGGCTTGTGCTGGAACGCATTTAAAGAACACTGGCGAAGCAGGTTTCGTGAAGATTGTCTATACAGAACGCATTCAAGATGGTGTTGAGAGGCTTGGTTACGCGGTTGGGCTTGAAGGGTTAAAGGCTGTTCAAAGGCAAGAACAAATTTTGTGGAAGGTTTCGGAAGTGTTGAATGCCCCGATAGAAAAGCTGGACAAAACAGCAGAGCATATTGTCAAAGAATTAAAAGAAGCTAACACAGAAAGGCGGAAGTTGCTAAAAGAG
>DATEAU010000200.1:0-2318 GCA_035288165.1 Bathyarchaeia archaeon | reverse complement strand
CACCTGTGCGTTAACTACTTGTTTTCTGCACTTAAACTTTTATGGAAACTTCTAAAAAACAATTATTCGGGACGCGCTTTTGTAATAAAGAAAAATCCTATGAGAAATAGGATAATGCTGGCGATTCCCAAGATGATCGTGAACCAAAATCGAAATGAATCTGGAGCATAAAAGCTCTCGACCAAGTACCGCAGAGAGTTTCCGCCTAGAACGAACGACATGGTAAGAGAGCCGCTTCCCCAACGTGCTCTCATGTTCCCACTGTTAAAAGCGGCTCGGAAAGTGGGATTCACTTGACTTAACGTTCCCACCGCGAGTGTGAAAACTCCTATCACGGCGAATAAGGCGCAGAAGCCGATTAGTGAAACAGTCATTGAGAGCGTATAGCTGATTTGTTGAGGTCCATATCCACTCCCAACAAAGATGCCTCGCAAGAACCAGTAGTTTGCGTTGAGGAGAAAGGCTCCTGACAAACTGCCTATGAGAATGGCGGCGCCTAATCCAATAAAGATTCCATGCGTAAACGGCGTGCTAGGTATTAGCAAGGGCATGTTGTTCGATTTGGCGGAAGAAGCGGGTTTTTCATGAACGGAGCGCTGTAACTTAAGTTGCACTCCGCAGTTTGGGCAGAACTGCATTTCCTCGTTGACCTGAAACCCGCATTTGTTGCAGTAAGGCACATTGAAGCCTCTTGAAATGGATACGTTGGACCTTGTATATCTCATTTTTTATTTCGTCAGAGACTTGACTAAGTCTTGCATGGTGCGTGCTGGCGCATTGGTTTTTGTGCCTCTGGAGTTGAAATGGGTTGGTACAGCCTGAAAACCATTTTCGCGGAGAAGTTTTAGCATTGCAGCTACCGAGGGTGCGGGTAATGATAGTTTGTTGCTAATTTTGTCGAACACGTAGTACGTCGCTGGCGCTTCCGCTTCATCTCTTGTTAAAAACAGGAGTTTGGTGATTCTTGCGCTGTTCTTTAACGCTCTATGCGTGTTTTCCTTCTGCATGGCTTCGATGAATTGCCTGTCGAAGATTCGTCCCAGCCAGAGAGGACCAGCGTAGTCCATTCTGGAGCCGCATTCTGGACATTGCTCGATTCGGGTGCTGAACGGGGCGGTTGCGGTTTCCCTGTGCAGGCAATTGAAACAGTGCAGCACGTACCCGAGGTTCTTCAGGCTTTCGTCAGCTTTCTTTGCGCCGTAGTCGATTTCAGCGTGTACTCGGATATAATGGTCGGTGGAGTGGCTGAAGACCACGTGTATGCCTATCTCGTGTTTCGCCGCCAAAGTCGCCGTGCATCCCGCTAATAAGCGAACGGCGAGTTCGTGGCAATACTCGGTGCGCAGCGGTCTGCCCCCATACTTCCGAATGCAAGCTTTAGCGTGAACCCCGCAAAGTGGTGCCAAGTCCGTAGCGGTCAAAGCCAAGAGACCATTGTTGCGTAGGGCTCTGATTGATGAATCCATATATGGCACTGGTGTGCCGAACGGGTCTACATCCACGACGTCGAAGCGTTTGCGTGGTGCGCCATGGCAGCTGAGGAGGCAGTTGGCGTCTTTATGCTTCACCGAAACGCGGTCTTCAAGCTCGTTCAGTTGCACGTTGTGCTTTGCCAATTTGACGGCTCGCGTGCTAATGTCGTTTATGAGCACTTTGCTTACGCCGTGAATTTCGGCAGCATACCGTACACCCCTGACTCCTGAACTCGCCAAGGGTTCGCAGATGCTAATTTCCCTGTTCGCCGTCCGCTGATAAGCTTGAAGTGCCAAAACGGATATGTCGCGGTTCAGCTCCATAACGGGATTGTAGAAAACGGGAGCCTTCGACGGAGCGTAGTCTGAGGGGTCTTTCAAGTAAGCCGCGAGTTTTGGGACTAGAACCGTGACTTTTCCTTCTTTCAATGTTTCGGTGGGAAAGTCTGGTTCAAACTGTTTTGCTCTCAAAGGCTAACGTTAACCCCCAAGCGGTTTTTTGTGTATGAGAAGAAATTTATGAGCATATTACCCTTCTGGTTATACAGGTATTAAGATGAAATGCGTGTTGTTCATAACTGGAAGCCCAGGCGTCGGAAAAACAACAGTTCTCACGAAAATCATAAACATCCTCAAAGAGAAAGGTTACAATGTGGGCGGAATGATTAGCAACGAAGTCCGAGAAGGCGGAACCCGGGTCGGCTTCGAAATCTTGGACTTGAGTAATCAGAAGCGTGGCTGGTTGGCACACGTAAACCAGAAGATTGGCCCAATGGTGGGCAAGTACCGCGTCAACCTCGAAAACCTCAACAACATAGGCGCCCAAGCAATAACAGATGCAATAAA
>DATEAU010000199.1:0-7911 GCA_035288165.1 Bathyarchaeia archaeon | reverse complement strand
TGTTCGAAATGGCTATCAGCAATCTTCCGAACCCGAAGGAAGCACAATCATATCGCATGGAGAAAATATGGGATGGACATGTCAACTCTGAAATCGGACGAGTGATTTCCGAATGCACGGATGATGGACCAGCGGTCATGTGCGTGACGAATGTGCAGGCAGACGCCGACGGCGGCGTGGTTGCCACGGGCAGGCTCTTCTCGGGCATTGTGCGAAAAGGCGATAAACTGCGTCTGGTGGATGCTCAGTCGGAAACGACGGTGAACCACGTTTACGTGCAAATGGGCTCCTTCAGAGAAGAAGTTGCGGAGGTTTCAGCTGGTAACATCTTGGCTTTGGCGGTATCTGGCGCGGTGAAAGCTGGCGAGACGCTGGTCGATTCCGTGCACCAGGAGGCTATGGTTCCTTTTGAAGGAATAAACTACGTTTCTGAACCAGTCGTGACCGTGGCAGTTGAGCCTAAAGACCCGAAAGATTTGCCACTTCTCCTAGAAGCGTTGGACAAGCTCGCTGTCGAAGACCCCAACTTAACTGTTAACGTTGACAAAGAGACTGGCGAATACCTCCTGAATGGGATGGGTGAACTGCACCTTGAAATAGCCATAAAACAGTTGGGCAACAGCTTGCAGGTTTCGTCCTCAACTCCTAGGGTAGTTTACAGGGAAAGCGTAACCACGAAAGGCGTTAAGGCTATGGCGAAGAGCCCAAACAAACAGAACAAATTCGTAATTCAGGTAGAGCCTTTGACAGAAGACACAGCTGAGCCAGAGAGACAGGATTGCGCTGAAGATGCTGGAAGTGTCCTTTCCGTCGATGAGTACCGCAATGTGCTGTTTGACTGCAGCGGCAAAACAGAGCCTTTGGATGAGGCGGTCCTGGAATCCATAATTTCGGGATTCGAGTTTGCTTGCAGGGCAGGTCCACTATGCGGAGAACCTATGAAACATGTGAAAGCGAACATTGTGGATATTCAGCTTAGCAAGAAAACAGAACTTCAGGGTTCAATGGAAATCATGCGCGGAGTAAGCAAAGCAGTTTTCGGCTCTTTCTTAACCGCCAGACCCGTTTTGCTAGAGCCAGTTTACAAGACATTAATCACTGTTCCAACGGAGTTGGTTGGAGAATGCCAGCGAATCGTGAGCAGCAGGCGAGGGAAAATCTCAGGATTCGAGCATAAAGGCTTGTTGGCAGTCATCACCGGATATGTTCCAGTAGCAGAATCGTTTGGTCTGTCCCAAGAGTTGCGGTCGACAGCCTCGGGCAGAGCCTTCTGGCAATCCATCCTCGACCGCTGGGAACGAATGCCTGAAAAACTAGCCGCAGAAGTCATTGAGAAGATTAGAAAGAGAAAAGGCTTGACCGCTGAGATTCCAAAAGCGGAAAGGTTTCTGGATATTGATACTGGAAGGTGTTGAAAGATGAAGCCTTCCTTAGTGATGAATGCGGCGCTTTCAGCGTGTTGCCAGTAGAGGTTGAGCTCGTTTTTGCCCGTGTTGGTGATTAAGCTGAAGACTGAAAGCCACTGCGCTCTCTGATAATACATGAATTTTTTTGTGTTAAAAGCAGTCTAAGGCTTCTTCCTGCGGCGAATAAAGTGGATAGCAATCGTGGTCGCAATTATCACAGTCACTACCGTTGCAACGGCTAGATACTCGATGGGTAACCTTCGTGTTTCTTCTGTTGGAGGTTGGCTAGAATACGGTTCGTTTAGGAATGGTTCGAAATTGACTTTGGCTATTCTTGAATCGTTCTTGTTATCATAGATGGTTTGGTTAATTGAGTCTTTGTTGGTTGTTCCCCAGTAGTTGTTAGTTGCGTCAATTTCATTTGACCTGTATGGACTTGGCGACAAGTAAATATTATTTTGAGTGTTATTATGAATATTGTTGAAACTGATCTTTGCTGTGTCAATGTCTCTTAGGTCGATTCCGATGGAATTATTGATTATGGTGTTGTACTGGATGATCAAATTCGTGCCGGATCGAACCTTTATTCCGTCGTGATTATTTGTAAGCAGGTTTTTTTCAATTGTGAGGTTGCCTTCAGCAATGTTAATGCCATTTTGGCAACCAGAAATGTTGTTGCCGTTGATGGAAGCAATTTTGTTTTGGTCAATGTATATTCCATCGTATTCGGGGCTGGCGCCAGTGATTGTGTTGTTCGAGACTACCGAAGTAACTTCGCCGCTGATGTAGATAATACCCAAGAACACAGAAGGATCATAGGAGGATGACTTTAAACTGGTGCCAACTGCGATTGTGTTGTTTACGATCACCGCTTTTCCCCCATTGACTTCAATTTTACTCCAATTGGATATGGTATTTCTCGAAATTAATGGGGAGCTATCCTCCCCATAGATTCCACCAAATTGTTGCGGGGGATTTGTGACAGTATTATCAAGGATAGTTGGGGAGCCACCGCCCGTGACGTAGATTCCGCCTATTATTGTGTTATTCGAAATTATTGGTGAGCCACCGTCAGCGATGACCCAACCCGTGGGAGTAATGATGGTGTTGTTGTTTATCTTCGGTGAATTTCCGCAAAATATTCTTGTCGAGGAAAGAATTGCATTCTCGATTATGCTGCCTGCGCCAGTCTGTTCATTCCAATTGCTACTCGCTTCTCTAAAAACGATTCTTCCAGGGTTGATGTCCAAAAAACCGATGTGATCAGGGTCGCTTGCGTCCACTGTCTGGACTTCAGAGTTGAAGATAATCTTGCCATCGGTCCTGCCTCGCGCATACAATGTCCCATCCACTACCAAGTCGAATTTCCCAAGGTTCACCTCAGCGCCTCCCCTGATCGTTAGAGTCACTCCTTTGGCAACGGTAACAGAACCTGATAGGTTGTAAGGTCCGCTTGTCGATCTCCACTCTGTGTCTGAGCCAATTATCCCACTAACGAAAGTGGCTGCTCCCGCAGAACCCAACCCCAAAACACCAACAAGAAGCAATCCGCAAAGCAAAATAGCTGCCAAAAACACCACTAAAGAAGCTTTCAGCATTCTAAACCCCTTTTCTCTGCATGTTCAGCACCGCTAAGAACTTGGGTTTAACATGTTAAAAACGTTCTTGTCAACGTTTCTTGACTAAACAAGCCTGAAACGCTTGATTCTTAGTCAAAATTTCTTGACAAACGAGCATAGATTCGGAGACTCCTAACCAATCAGTGTAGAACAATCATTTGGGCCCCTTTGACGAGTTGTGGCGGCTTTAAACATGGGCTATACTTTTTTCGAACACTCATAGCAGCTTAGTTTTTCTTATTCAGATTTCGAATTTTGTCTATATCCTTGTTTCTTTTTCTCCCATGATTTATGCCCCCACAAGGAAATAGTCTTTAAGTCCTGAAATCTCTATTCTTGATTTAGGCAATTCATCAAATTGGAGGAGAAATAATTGAGCATCGAAGCTTGTCCTTTCAACTTGGATGTTACTTTGTGCTGCGGGCAAGTTTTCAGGTGGGACAAACAAGGAGAATGGTGGTACGGCATCGTCGGCGACCACGTCCTAAAAGTGCGCCAAACCGACGCTGTGCTGGAGTTTCAAAACGTCGACGACGCTTTCATCAAGCGTTATTTTAGTTTGGACCATGACTTGCTGCGAATCAGCAGTGAAATAGGTAAGGACGAGCAGGTTAGGGCGGCGCTTCGTGAGTTCTGGGGATTGCGAATTGTCAGGCAGGAGCCATGGGAATGCCTCATATCGTTCATCTGTGCCACCTACAAGAATGTTGCCGCTATAAAACAGATGCTGCAAAAGCTTTCGAAAAAATTCGGCGAAAAAACGGTTTTCGACGGTTTCGATTTCTACTTGTTTCCGACGCCTGAAAGGCTGGCAAGAGCATCATTGAAGGAGTTGGAGAGTTGCGGTTTAGGCTACCGAGCCAAATACGTTCTTGAAACCTCAAAAAGAATCCACACAGGCGAATACGATTTGGATGCCTTGAGAAAAATGCCTTACCGGCAGGCAAAAATGGAACTGTGCCAATTTCCAGGCGTAGGCTCAAAAGTTGCTGACTGCATCCTGCTATTTTCGCTGGATAAACTTGACGCGTTTCCCGTGGACGTATGGGTAAAACGAATAATTCTAAAACTTTATTCGGAGCATTTCTCTGACGTCTTCGTCAAAAAACTGACAAAGCAGAAATCATTCAGCAACTCCGAATACGAAAAGCTGAACGGGTTCGGTAGGGAATATTTCGGCGAATACGCGGGTTACGCGCAAGAATACCTCTACCATTACGAACGCATGACCCATTAAAGTACCTTTTATAGAGGGGAGGGGTATGAGATGACGAGCACAACAGTTCACTGGGGTTTAACCGCAAAATTGAAAAAGGGTGAAGCCGCCAATAGAGCAGCAACAATCTCAAGGTGTAAACGCATGAAGTTAAACAAGAATGATGAAATAGTGGTTGCCGCTTTGAAGCCGATTGGGAAAGAGTTGACGTTGCCTGAGTTGGCTACGGCGACGGGATTGCCGGAGAAGAAGGTTTTCAAGACGTTGAAGAAGCTTTTTGAGAACGAGATGATTGACAGCAGGGCGCGCAAGTACAAGTTGTTGACCGATAAGGTTCCCGTTAAGGGCAAGGGCGACGAAGAGGAAGCCCCAGAATAGCAAGCGTTTTATTGGGAAAGTGGAGCCTCGAGCGGGCCTTGATCCCGCGGCCTGCTGCTTACAAGGCAGCCGCTCTACCAGGCTGAGCTATCGAGGCATCTGGACAATAACCATTTCGTCAACAGATAAAAACTTTCATCTTGAGGTGGGCAGTTTTAGCTTGTTGGTGAGCGCCAGTTTTAAATGGTTCTGTGGATAAATCGTTGTTGGTGTGATTGTTGTCGAGAAAAGGTTTTGTTGGGAGGTTTGTTGGATGAGAAACCGTGTTGGGGGTGGGTGTGGTTTGGGTGTGACGAGTGGGATGCTTGGGGAGCGTGAGATAATTGAGGCTATTAGGGCTTGGTTGGAGATGATGCCTGGGATGCCTGTGCCGTTCGGTGATGATGTCTCAGCAGTTAACCTTGACCGCAAGTGTGTAGCGGTGTTGAAGACGGATATGCTCGTAGCTAAGACTGATGTCCCCGTGGGAATGAGTTTTTGGCAGGCTGGGCGAAAAGCGGTTATCATGAACGTTAGCGATTTCGCGTCGAAGGGCGTGAAGCCCTTGGCAGCGCTTGTATCATTTGGGCTGCCTGGTTCATTGCCGCGAGAGGATGTTGATGCGATTGCTTCGGGTTTGAATGCTGGCGCACGTGAGTATGGTGCTTACGTTGTTGGAGGCGATACCAACGAGGCTTCGGATCTTGTGATTGCCGTTTTCCTCTTCGGAACCGCAAAACGCGGAAAACTGATGCTGCGTAGCGGTGCAAGGGTTGGCGATATTGTGGCGGTTTCGGGTTTTTTCGGGAAATCTAAAGCGGGTTTACGTATCCTGTTGGATGGATGTAAGGCTTCGGAGGAGTTACGCGAAGTGCTTGTGAGCTCGGTTTTTATGCCGCATGCGCGGTTGAAGGAGGGTTTAGCGCTTGCCTCTTCAAGTGCCGTTTCGGCTTCGATTGATTCGAGTGATGGTTTGGCGTGGAGTTTGCATGAGCTGGCGCGAATGAGCGGTGTAGGTTTCGTTCTTGACAATGTTCCTGTGGCGGATGAGGTTCAGAGATTTGCTGAATTCAACGGGTTGGACGCGTTGGATTTGGCTCTGTATGGTGGCGAAGAGTACGAGCTGGTTGTAACGGTTAAGCCTAAGTTGTGGGCGAAGGCGGAATCGGCGGTTGAATCAGTTGAAGGCAAGCTTTTACCGATTGGAAAGGTTGTTCGAGACAAGCGGGTTGTTTTGAAGTTGGATGGGAAGAAGCGGCTTGTTGAAGCGCGTGGGTGGGAGCATTTCAAAAGCAAAACTTGAGCGATTAGCGGTTTTTTTGGTCGAGAAGATAATTCAGGATTGTGATGCATGAGGCTGCGAGGTACGGTTGTTTGCCTAGGCTGATTTTTTCTCCGTAGCGCAGGGCGAACCGTTCGGCGTTTTTGGGCAAGCCAACGTGGTCACCTAGGACGAAGAGCGGGTTCTCTGCGAACTCGATGGTTTCGACGTTTTTTCCGCCTTCTTCGAGAACGTAGATGCTGCTGGTTTCGGCTTTGTTTTTCAAGAGTGCCTCGAAGCTGGTTTTGTCTGTGGTTATTCCTGGGTGAGGTTTTCGGTTGAGGGTTTTTTTGAGTATGGTTTGCCAGGTTTCCATGTCGGTTCGCACGTCGTAGAGTTCTGCGCCGTTAATTTGCAGATGAATTGGAGGTGTTGGTGGTCCGTTTAATATGGCGTGGAAGGTGACGTCTCTGCGCAACCCATGCGAAAGAAAAAGGCCTGCAACCACACACTCATGAACAACATCCAATCTTCCAGCATCATGAAGACTAAACCAATGCGAATCCGTTCTACCCAACCGCGAATACAACACAAATTCCCGCAAAGCAGCCACAACTTCGTAGTCTGTTGGTTTTTGTCGCTTTTAGTTTTTCTGGTAATTGCCCGTACTCTAGTGCTCGAAAAAAAACTATAGCCCTCTTATTTAAAGCAAAAATTACATCTGTTACATTACGGAGTTGTTTCCCGTTTTGTTAGAATGTCGTTAAGAAATCGAAGATTAAGTGGATTTTGAACATCGGAGTCGTATAAATTACGGTTGTTGAGAACGAACTCTTAAACAACGAAGCTAACGTTTGAGATGGCACAACGTGGGGCTGTCCGCTAGCTTGGTCTAGGCTTGTAGACTTAGGCTCTATGGGATTCATTGAGAGTGCTTATCAAGGGGTCTTTGAAGGTTACGCTGAAGTTTCTCCACGACAACTTGTGCAGCTTCAAGATTTCCTGATTATGAGTTAAAATGGTTGGCACTTTGTTTGCCAAGAAGTTTGCGATCATTAGGGCATCTCTTCCGCCAAGCCTATGCTGTACCGATAGATTGAGTCCGAGATTGCAGTTCTGCTTGGTTTGATTATAGAATTCTGCATGTGGATGCTTTAGCAGCGCTTTCAACGGTTTTGCAGCGTCCTCTGGAACCCATTTCTGCCCGAAAACCAGCGTATGATAAGCTTCATGCAGCGTGGTTGGGTTCAAAGCGATTCTATTTTGGGGCGACAAATTAACAAGCAAGTCTCTAAGCCTATCATGCTCAGGATACGCTTCGTCTAGAGCATAGCAGATTATGTTTGCATCTAAGCCTACAATCATTCTTCAGTTTTGCTCCAGATTGCCTTCATTCTTGCAGGCGACCAATTCTCAGGTTTCCCTGTCCTTCGAGGCTTAGATGTGACTATTTTGCGGAACTCTTCAAGAAAATCCGCTTGCTTCCCAGGCACGATAAGGTAGCCTTCTGGAGTCTTCTTAAGCGTAACTACCTCTCCAATCTGTTTTCGTATCTCCGCTGGAATGCAAAGTCGACCCTTCGAGTCTATTTTAAGTTGCACTTCTTCCAATGTTTCCCACCACACTAAGTGGGATGAGCAACAATTTAAGAATTACGGTAACGGTTGGAAATCTTCTGGTTTAGACCCTGTCGTCCGCTGTTTTCTTTGCCCTGCGTATGCCGCGTTTTTTACTAAATGTATATGACGGTGAACGTTGATTTATGACGGTAAATGTTAGGTGGATTCAATGACGGGTAACGAATCCGAAAAGGATGAGAAGCAGCGGAGGGTTGAGTTTAGTTTTCCTATTTTGACAGTTCGGACGCAATTATTTGCCAGAGTTTTTGATATGCTTGGTGCTTCTCGTTTTTCACGTTGGGTTTCTTGGGTGGCTCTTGCTATCGTGCCCGTTGTGGCGGGCATTGGGCTTTATCTGGTTATTAACAGTCTTTTTGCTTTGCTGTGGAATCCGGCTGCTGGTGCAGCGGCTCGTGAGGTGGGTCTTGGAGGG